>JALZGI010000021.1 GCA_030861105.1 Thermoproteota archaeon | reverse complement strand
CACTGAGGGTGTCCATATCTATATCTCCAACTGTACCATAACAGGTCACCTGCACTTCTCTGGCTTTTTCAGTAAGAACTATCTTAGATATTCCGATTCTAAACATTGAAAGATACTCTGATGCTTTAGCAGAAAGAACCTTCAACACCCATGATCTTAGCCTTAATGCCACAGGTCCATCTCTATTAAATATTTTGGATCTGATCCTCTCAAGGTCGTTAAGCAGCTCCGCAGCTCTTTCGAGTTCCAATAAGATTTTGTTCGAGGTATTGATGGTATCCTTGCATTCCCTAATAATAACCTCTATTCCACCTAGCTTACTATTGATGTCAAGAAGCTCGTTTGATAATTTTGTTTTCCTAAGCTTAGAATTTGTATACTCGTGCATCTTTAAAGCTTCGGTTCGAGCTCTTAACTTGATAATGTTGTCAACGAGTGACTTTGAAAAGCTGTCTATCTCTAACTGACTGGGGTTGTCTATTTTAGTGAGGACTTCAGGAATTTTTATGAGATCGCTTTTTACCTTCTCCAACTCCGACTCCAAACCAATTATACTCTTGGAACCGTCGACGCATATAGATGTGAGAAATTTTTCTGCTGATTCAATTTTTTTTTCCTTCCCTTCCATAATCTTTTCTTCTGTCTTTAAGCCAATCTTTTCAGCCAGCAATTTCTTACGTTCATCAATTCTTCTTTTGATTTCAGATTCAATATTGCCAACATCAAATATTTTTTGAATTTCAACCTGGATAGGGGAACCACAAAGTGGGCATTTTCCATCGTCTCTTACTTCGATTCTTTTTGCGCACTCTAGCACACCATTCAGCCTCCCGTTCTCTCTTTCATTCATCACAATTTTGTTCTCCACTTCTTCAAGCTCCGACCTTATCATCTGCAGGTTAATTCCAACTTCTTCTTTTATTGAGATTGCCTCTAGCGATTCATGGGCTTCCTTAACTAGCCCCTCAAGTCTTTTCACTTCCTGAGCCATAGATGTTCTCTTTCCGATGACATATTTGACAAGAGAATCCTCTATAGAACGCAGTTCTCTGGATTGTAATATGATAGGTTCCATTCTTTGAATCTCATTCTCGATCTGAACTATTAGTTCATTTATGTTGTCTCTTTGAGCTTCCAGTTTCCTTAGTTGGTTTTCAGCACCCTGCAATTCTGAGTGTTTACTTCGAATGGCTGATTTGACAGATTCAATCTGTTTATCGTCAAAACCTCCGTTGTAATCCCTCAGTCTTTCTCTAAACCTACCAACAACTTCATACATTGTTTGGTAAGCATTGTCCAATCTATCAATACCAATTAAGCTGTTTAGTAGTTCCTTGAATTCTCTTGGCTGAGAGTCAATTATGCTGCTCAACTCGCCTTGTTGAACTACTGCTGCGACCCTTAGTCTTTTGTAATCAATGCCAAGCGTTTTGGCAATTTCTCCGCTCATAGAATCGCCAAATTGCTTTCTTTCTCCAAAAACCACATTTTTTTCCACAATATTTCCCGAATCTAAAACTTGGTCAAATTTTACAAGCTGGGACTGTCCATTGCTTCCAAGTTGTCTGTAAGCATTATATTCCTTTGAACCTACAGAGAATCTCAGGTTTAGACTTGAAGAATCAGATCCTCTACGAACAAGATTCTTGTTTGTCTTTCTGGTATGTTGTCCGTATAACGCAAATGTGATCGCATCTATAATACTTGATTTCCCGGAACCGTTATGTCCCACAAATATTGTGACTCCTCTATTAAAGGTAAGAAGTGTTCTACTATGGGAGATAAAGTTCACCAGTTCAATGGCTTTTATCAACTAGAAACGTAGATCCTCCTTATATTGATCTGTTTGTGGGCGCACATTAACTAGGAAAGGGATAACATCTTGTTTTTCATGTTGTTGCTATGTAACTTCCATACAATGTCTAGGGTATGTTTTGAATCTCCAATTGATGCAGGTGGCAGTATCTCCTCAATGGCCAAGGCGGCCAGTTCATCAGAGCCAAGTGTTTCCTTTGTCAACTTGTATAATTCTGCTTCAATATCAACGGGTGTTCCATCATAAATCTCTGGGGCAGAAATTGGACTATCAGCCTGATGCCATAAATAATGTAAACAGAAATCATTTAGTTTGATCAGGTTTGTGGATACCACTTTTGGGTCAATTTTCTCACCTAGTACCTTTAATACAACTATTGGTTTTCTTTTCAGACTCTTAGTATCGTTTATGAGAGCAGGCAGTTCATATTGCATTGATTAGTAGCGAATATTCCTTAATAAGACCTGTCGACGATGTTCCAGTTTTATCCAGTCGACTCTAGGTTCCTGTGCAGACATATCGGTCAAGAAAAACCCCTTCTCAGTATCTTTTAGGCCATCACTAGGAGTCAGCTCAAGGGAACCAGGATATGCTATAAGCCCCGCGGCTTCTCCATCAATAAGATTGCTTAATTTTTCATTCAGGTGATCGTGATAGTGGCCCATTGCGTAATAATCAAACCCCTTTGGGAGATCCCTGGCACTCAGCTCTCCTGCAAACTTGTTAAATTCGACCAAACCCTGGTGAAGCACAAGAATATTCTTTGAGTTATAAGTGTCCTTATGTTGCAAAGCCAGCTGTTGTGTTACTTGGAACCTTTGAATCATGCTTTCCATATTGCTTCTTCTTTCTTTATTGAACCCAAACAATGTTAATTTCCCCTCGCGTCTAGGTTGGTTATCTTCTAACCTTCTTGCAAGTCTAATATTCTCAAATAGATAAGGCACAGGTGTGTCCTTTATTCTACTCATGTCATGCTCTCCAAGAATAAAGTATACAGGCATGGAGGCTTCTCTGAATCTCTTTAATTCATTTGCCAGTTTCACGATTGACGATCCGCTTGGCCTTGGAGTATGAAAGATGTCTCCAGCCAACAGGACCAAATCTGCATGCTCTGCTATGGACTTATCTACTGCTTCCTCAAAGGCGTAGTAAATATCTTGTTCTCTTTCAGCTAAGTTGAACTGAGCATATCCAAGGTGAATATCGGAAATGTGAGATATCAGCATAATTGGCCTTTCTATCACTAAAAATTACAAATAATATTATATCTGTCTTTGGCAGGCATGGGAGTCTCCTCCGGAGAATCAGAAGCGGGTGACTGTATAAGGGGCTCGTTTCTATAATCTATGAACACTTGCTAAATCATGTGTCATAATAAAGTCATACTCGCGCAACTTAACCCTTTAGTCTTATCATTATTATTATCATCATCATGAGTTTATGCTTTTAGCTCTGACGAGGGGCAGCTCTTGTCCCATATAGGTACGATGTAACAAGTGTCCATCATGAAGAATTCACGGACAGGATTCATCAATTCTTGCGACGACTTTTTATTTGACTACGTAAGTATCCTATCGAGATTTCCTTTTTCTTTTGCCGTCTTAATTTCATGCGCAATTCTCCTTCCCATACTCATAGGTTTTTCATAAAGCAATTCAGAATACGGAGAACCATTGATGTAGATATTTGTTCCTGCAACAATTCGCGCCGAAAACTCAAATGTTATAAATGATCCTTCTCTATCATATACACCTTCGAGACAGAAGGGCCCAGTCATTCCTGGCGGGATAAGTTCTTCAGAGGCCTTTACAAAGGATTCACCCATCTTATAGACTCTCTCAAGTAACGACTCCCTTAAAACAAGAGGAATATTGCCAATAACGTTGTACGATGGTTCAAGATTCACAGAAAGTTGCTGTCTGGCCGGAATCCTACCAATACTATCAATGTCAGACTCGTACCTTATATCCGCCCCCAAAAACTCAATTTGATTGCTAATAGGAGAATAAAAAAACTGTAGATATGTAGGAACGCCGACAACATACTCTTGGATAAACAAGTCTTCTTCACTTCTAATACGTCCCTGGTTCAGCAGTAATCCAGCATTCTCCTCAAAGCTTTCTTTATTCCACGCCAAAAAATATCCTCGTCCTCCTGCTGCTCCATGCAATTTGACTATACATAGCTTTTCTATATCATTTTTGCTTTGGATTGATTTTGGTGTGATTAACTGTGAGGCAATCATCAACTTCTGTTTAAGGGCTCGATCTGATTCCCACAGGAGGAGTTTTCTGTTTCCGAAAATGGGTATAGGAATATTTTCGATTTCCGAATAAGAAAAATACGCAACTAGAGTTCCATGAGGAACAATAACAGACTTGGCTTCGCGGAGACGCTGCAAACATTTGCTGTTAAATGCTTGGTTATGCTGTTTTATCGTCAAGATTTCGTCGATAAATTTATAACGTCTGTATAGGCTAGCTCTTTTTTCTTCACAAATTAGCAGTGTGTCAAATCCCTCGTCCTTTGCACCTTTGAGAACTTGAAGTGCGCTGTGGGACCCTAATGTGGCTATAGTTTTAGGCTCTTCTATAATGGCTGTATCAACCAATACAATGACATGGATAAACTCAAGGGTGATTAAAATACTTCGTATTTAGCATCAATCAAAGTACATCCAGGAAGAGATAAATATAAAGCACAATACGACAGGAAAAGGTAGGTAAATGCTAGGGCATTCTTTGGTGTGCACGGATCGCAATTTTGAAGAAGTTGAATCTTATTTACTCAACTGCATATAATCAGCTACTGTCTTCCGCCACCGAAGGTTATGAACTCAGATACTAGTTTGATTATGAATCCTACTCCCCCTACTGCACCAATACTTAGTAGTACAAGGCGCAAATGAGTAGTATAGTCTTCTTTGCTGGTCTTTTTTGCTAACTTTAGAGTCTGAAGAATTTCAATTACTTTGCGTTGTATTATAATATGAACTGGCAGACTTATCAAATAGGCAGAGTAAGGTCATCGGTAGTCTTATTTGAACCTACCGACCCTACATTTAAGTCATGCGATAATATCAAACTGAGATAAATTTGCTATCTCGTTAGTGATGTTTGGACCGCATATAC
>JALZGI010000623.1 GCA_030861105.1 Thermoproteota archaeon | reverse complement strand
AAAATCTACGGAATGTCTAAGACGATAGGAATTCCAACCTTAACTCTAATATCAATCTCATTTTTGCTGGCAATAATCCCTGGAGCATCACCATACATAACGTCAGTATTTGCACAGAATATTACCGAAAGTCAGGAAAATAATGGAAAAGAACAAACATTACATATAATCAAAGATGCCACAAATTCATATACAATATCTTCTGATGCATCATTTGTAGGATCGTTTGATACTACATACTCAATAGTTGGTGATCCTAGATTTATGGAAGCATCTAAGGATTTGATAATATCTACCGTAACTGAGGATTTTGGTAATTCGCCTACAATTGGGTATGTAAACAATACCAACACTTCTTCTGCATCTCAGGTAAATCTAAATCAACAACCATCTCTTCCCAATCCCTTTGCAACCAAGGCTGATATAGACAAAAAGATATGGAGTGAGATTACTACTTCCATAGATAATGCTGCAAAATCTGATAGTGCAGAAGGCGAAATCAAATGTATATTTGGCTCTAGCTTGGATGATTTTAAATGCGGTTTCCACCGGCTATCAGGCTAGAAAAAACCCATTGTTAAGTCAGCCTAGACTCATTGATAGCTGAGCTAGACACATTATTATCATGAGTCACCTGTATTTTTATCGGCATTTTTTAGGACCAAGATACAGTATAACTTAATCATATCTTGATCCATTTGTTTATCATCTAAACTGATATAGAGGGATTAAAAAATGACTTGTATATTGTTACTGTATTGTTACTGTATTTACTAAATTATTATACATTCTCACAATAGCCTATTTTTAGGCTCTTCTTTCTTAATAGGATTATTCTTTCTACCCGTTGTAGGTTATTTAACAAATGGACTTTTATAAGACACAATTAGTTTTGATATTTCTGGTCTCATTAAGTACTCCGCGGGTATCTCTGCGCTATTAATTAGCTCTCTCATCTTTGTACCGCTTAATTCTTCTCTAAATTCTGGCCCATGTGGACAATTTCTTTCATTTGAATAACTAATACATTTTTTGCAATAATAAAATGCTGGAAAGAATAATGGCTGGATTTCAAGATCAGGATAATGTTTGAAGATTTCCTGCGCTGCAAAAGGATGATAATAATCTCCAACTCCTGCATGATCTCTTCCAATAATGATATGGGAACATCCAAAATTCTTCCGCATAATGGCATGATGAATTGCCTCCTTGGGGCCAGCGTATCTCATTATTGTATGAAGTGTTACAAGCATAGCTCTATTCTTAGGATAGTACGTTTCTAGGAGTGTTTTATATGCCTCTATAATGACTTCATCCTTGAAATCCCCTGGTTTTTTTTTACCAATTATAGGATTAAGAAATAAACCATCATAAATATTCAGTGCAGCCTTCTGTAACATTTCGTGAGCAACATGTGGGACATTTCTTGTTTGAAATCCCACTACTGTTTTCCACCCTCTTCTCAGTATTTCTGATCTAGTTTCATAGGGGCTCATTCGATATCTTCTTAATGGTGAGGAGGACGCTTTCTTGATCACCTCAATCTTGCCTCCAATAAGCTTGTCTTTCATTTCCAATGTTCTTGCAACCCCTGGATGCTTCACATCATCTGTTTGATAGACAGCTTTTGATGTACCGATTTTATCAAATGAATAAACTTCTTCAAAGCTAAGAACAGCAAAATAATCATTATTGTTTTTTAGCACAACTTCTCTAGAGTCTTTAATCTCTGCTGCAGTTGTATCATCAACATCTAATACTATTGGAATAGTCCATGCTAGGCCACTTTTTAGATGGCCTGATTCTACAACACTCTTAAAGTCCTCTTGACACATAAAGCCCTCCAAAGGGCTAAATATTCCATCAGCGATGTTTTCGATGTCATTTCGAAGATCGGTTGATACGTCTATGGAAAATAATCCACCGATATCCTTCTTAGCAGTGAGTTTATTTACCAGCCTGCCTCCATGTGGTCGTGGTATGCTGGTATTATCATTGCTCCAGATATTATTGGCTTGAATACCACTAGTATTAGTTATAGTATTATTCACTACCATGACAGAATTGGTTATGATAATAAGAATGAATATGAGGAGTTATGCATACAATCAAACTGCTATTACCTTTGTTTTTAACCACTAACATCATCTCATAATGGTAAGAGAAAATGGTTTCTCAATTTTATTCGACCTCTACACGCCATTTCTAAATTATATAATGCAGATTCAACATAGTCGTCGGTAATCAGTGAAGGTATACTAAGTTGGATTTCCT
>JALZGI010000622.1 GCA_030861105.1 Thermoproteota archaeon | reverse complement strand
GTCATAGTAGGAGCAGCATGGGTGAGAAGAGGGATTTCACTATGTATGATTTATCTACCGATCTTCATATGTTAGTCACTGAGCTTAAACTCAAGAGGTGTACTTTGGTTGGTCATTCTATAGGTGGTGCTATCGCATCTCTCTATGCTAAGCAGTATCCACATAATACAGATGCAATAATATTTATCAACTCATCTTCAAAGAGAATACCAGATAGGGATCTTGAAAAACACTATACAACTAGAAAAATAGCAGTATCAAAAGGTATGGCTGCTTTAGCCGAATGGAATAGAGAAAATAATAAGGATGCAAAGAAGACGTTTGAGGATCAAAATACATGGAACTACTTTAAAGAGATATTCACAAAAACCTCAGCGGAAGGATTCGTTGAAGCCACTAAGGCACTCTATACGATGCCTGATGAAGAAGAGGATGTAACTTTGGCATTAAAAGATAGCAAGATTAAATTATTTGGAATTGTGGCAAATGATGATAAAGTCTTTCTGAATTTGATGCAAGATATGAAAAAAGATATCCCAAACCTTGAAGTTAAAGTAATAGATGGATGTGATCACTGGATGATAGTTGAAAATCCAGAGGCGGTAGATAAGGCACTCGCGAATTTCTTAGACAAGATTAAGAATATGCTACCTTTCTAACCTGCGTTTACACAGACTCACGGTACAAAAACCATCTTCGTAGAATTGCATCGATAGACTTCATTAATGAGAGGATGCTTGATGCAGCAGAAACAGTTCCAGGAAATTTTGAGTTTGACAAAAATTCTACACGGATATAAGAAAAGGCTATCAAGGCAAAAATGGTTGTGATCTGAAGAATTCCGACAAGAAAGGAATGGTGGCATCAAAGAGGTCCGAAAAAGAGTAATTCCACGATTTGGTTAGTACTTAAAATGGCCATTGCTTCTTGCTCGCTTACTTGATATTGATATTTCCACGATTATATCAACAATTCTTCATAAAAATGGCAGGTATTGATAGAATTTGATACGAAACTGGTCCAGTAGTGAAAGATATGTGACGACAATCATTTTTATGCTTCGCTAACGAAGATAATAATCCGTAATAAAGGAAGAGAAGAGGAAGATAAAAAAGTATGCTTCATCTCGGCTGCTTTTGACTTAGTCGCCATTGTCTTATTTTCTTCTTCTCTTCTTTTCTTTCTCCTATTCCAATATTACTGTCAACAAGATTTTTCTCTTGACGCGAGACAAAAAAAGGGAAAGAAGAAGGTTATTGCTACCCATTTACTTCACTTTCCTTCTGTGGTTTGGTTATCCCTGTTGTTCCTTATTCTTTCCCTTTTCTTATGACTTGCTGCCCTTTTTTGTTACCTTTGATTTTGTTTTCTTGCTAGCTGATGCAAGTCCTTTTTTGCTGGATTTCTTCTTAGTCGCCATTATATCTTGATCTTTTTATGTACTCACTATTATTAATGATTTGCTTATTTTTTCTATAAGCTCTTTTTCTAGTGGCCGAGGATCGTCAAAATGAGCCGAACACAGAATTTCTTTCCAACAATGTATATCTTTAGGTGTGCTTATTTATTTTGTCTAAATCCACATAGTGACAATGTTCCTTCCGAGTAGTAACTATGGGTCTTCAAATAGAACAGATGGTATTGTAGATGGTATTGTGTCGGAAAAATGAAGACAACGAGATTAGTTTGGAATTGTTGGTTGCAATTCCTCTTTCTTGTCGTCTTATTTATAGGATAGTTGAGCTACTCCTCCTCAGTTCTCTAGGCTCCGTACCTAATCTATACTTTTTATTTATGTGCTTTCTGACATCGGTTACAATAATAAAATAGTGGAGTCAAATCATTTGTTATGTGCTATTGTAAAATCCGTTTTCTGTCCTTTCTATTTAGACCTTGTATGGGATAATTGGTATACCATAAGATATCAGATCGATTTCTCCTTGTATAAGTTCAAATTATTCCAGATCCAAATATGATCTGTTATTTGTTATTATGTCGTAAAAGTTGGTTTGTTTCAGGGTATTTGGAAAGGCCCATAATAACTTTCATACAATATTTTGATCATTCTCAGATACTTCTATATCACGTATATTGGGGTTGGCAAGATACAACATACTATCCGATGCCATCTGTAATATAA
>JALZGI010000602.1 GCA_030861105.1 Thermoproteota archaeon | reverse complement strand
TCACACAATATGCTTGTGTTGTTACCAATACCGGGTAAATCTCCTGCTAGGATATAAAAGTAGCTATGGTTATTGGATTTGAAAGGTTTTGGATCTTGTTTCTTGACCGTGTGGGGGATGAATATCCAATTACAAAAGAACCCCATGATTCCATTAGGTGGTTATAGTTCGAGACCCCAATATGATAAGGATTAAACAGCTACTGTGCGCCAATTCAATGTATATAAAAATCGTATAAATTGACCAAAATGAAACAATATATGAAGAGCTAAGACTGTCCTTACCGCTCTTTAATCTTCTTCATACCAGGACTCCAACTCTGCACTGGTTACATTTCTCTTGAATTCGTGGCAGTTTTCACAGACTGCCCAGATAAAATTGTCATTTTCATAGGCATTCCTAAACTTAATTGTAATATCTGCCAACTCAAATTTGTGCTCGTGGTCCTCTAGTTCTATATCTTCTCTAAAACTCGTCTTCATTTTTCACCCCGCTATTGTGATGTGGTATAATAAATATGATAGTAAAATTGTTATGCGCTTGACACTCAAACTAAGCTATTTGGAATGAGATGATAATCTTATGCATGCGAGGGATGTTTTTTAGCCGCGATTTATCTGCATGACTTGTACGTGTCGACTAGGAGCACAAAGAGATATGTGATACTCTTTTTTAGTTACGGGCAAACTCCCTAAATTACAAATCGAAAGGAAGATTCACCTTTACACTTATCTGGTCACAGATCTAAGTATATTCAGAGCTGATCCTCTCCTAAACCACTCCAACTGTGACTCACTGTAGGAGTGAACCAAGGATATGACTTCCTCTGTTTGGTCGTTATGGTGTATGATGCATGTCACAGGCTTCCCAGCTCTGAGTTCTTGAAGTCCGATTATGCTAATTAGGTCGTCTTCTTGTATTCTGTCGTAGTCTGCTAAATCTTTAAAGGTAAGTGCTAGTACTCCCTGCTTCTTAAGATTTGTTTCATGTATTCTTGCAAAACCTCTGGTTATAACCGCAGCACATCCAAGATACCTAGGAGTCATAGCAGCATGTTCTCTGCTACTGCCTTCTCCGTAATTGTTATCGCCTATTATGACCCACTTCATGCCTTTGTTCTTGTATTCTCTTGCAATATGCGGAAATGATTCAATCTTTCCGTTAAGCATATTCTTGCCCTTCCCAACCTCCTCATCGTGAAATGCATTTGTCGCACCCAGAAGAAGATTATCACTTATTTTATCCAAATGCCCTCTATACATAAGCCACATTCCCGCAGGAGAGATGTGATCCGTTGTACATTTTCCCTTGACCTTTGCTAGAATCGGTAGCCTTTCGAAGTCTAGTTTATTCCATTCAGAAAATGGCTCTAATCGTTGTAACCTTTTGCTATCCTCATTAAGAATAACACTTATCAATTCTGGATTGTCTGCAGGTGGCACGTATACGCCCCTCACCTCTTGGAATCCCGTTTGTGGAACTTCCCGTGAGATTTTTGGGGGTTCAAGTTTGAACCTGGTTCCATCCCTTGAAACTAACTCATCGTTGAGTGGATTAAAGGAAAGCGTTCCCCCAAGTGCAAGTGCAATTACTATCTCGGAACTACTAATAAAATTCATTGTCTCACGCCTCCCATCATTTCTTGCAGGAAAATTTCTGTTATATGAAGTCACTATTGTATTCAACTCTCCTTTTTTCAACTCAGGTCTACTCCATTGACCTATGCAAGGCCCACACGCATTAGCGAGTACATTTGCACCTATATCTTTGAGCAGCTCCATCTGTCCGTCTTTTTCAATTGTAGATCTAATCAATTCAGAGCCAGGTGTAACTTGTAAAGGTACCTTTGATCTAATGCCCCTTGCTTTAGCCTGTTCTGCAATACTTGCAGCTCTTGACATGTCCTCATACGAGGAGTTAGTACAACTACCAATAAGAGCTACTGATATTTTGTCAACATAATCGGCATTGTTTCTGACTTCACTAGCCATCCTAGAGATCGGTCTTCCGAGGTCTGGCGTGTGTGGGCCTACTATGTATGGTTCAAGCTTTGATAGGTCTATTTCAATTAGCTGATCAAAATACTTGGGTACGTTATTCCTATCCTGCATGATCTCTGATTCTACTTCTGGGTCTGGAGTAAGCAGATCAAAATGAGAGTTGGCCAAATCCGCAATTTTTCCTCGTCCCGTAGATCTAAGATAAATTTCCATCCTGTTGTCATATGGAAATACCGAGCAGGTGGCTCCTACCTCTGCGCCCATGTTCGTTATAGTCGCTTTACCTGTGCAACTTATTGTTTTCGCTCCAGGCCCAAAATATTCTATAATTGCGTTCGTTCCACCTGAGACCTTTAATTTTGATGATATATACAATATTATGTCTTTTGGGGAGGACCAACCATTCAATTTACCATTTAGAAAAACCCCTATGCGCTTTGGATAGAGCAATTCCCAGGGAAGGCCGGACATGACCTCGGCTGCATCGAGTCCGCCTACACCTATCGCGATCATTCCCAGACCTCCCGCGTTTGGAGTATGGGAGTCGGTTCCTATGATGAGCCCTCCTGGAAATGCATAGTTTTCAAGCACAACTTGATGTATTATACCAGCACCAGGTTTCCAAAATCCTACGCCGTATTTTCTGCAAGCCGATTCTAAGAATTGGTAAATTTCATTATTCTCGTAGAGAGCGGCCTTTGTGTCTATATCGCTTCCAATTCTAGCTTGAATTAAATGGTCACAGTGAACCGTGGTAGGAAGTTGTACTTTTTTCAAACCTGATTGCATAAACTCAAGCATTGTCATTTGTCCAGTAACATCCTGCAACGCAACCCTATCTGGAGTTAATAACACATAGTCTTTCCCTGACTGAAGCCCGTACTCGCTGACGGGATGCATCTCTTGTACGTGACCCAAAATGATTTTCTCACTCATTGTGAGAGGCCTTTTCACAAGCCTTTTGTATTTGGAGATATTGTCTTCTAATTTGCGATATACTTTGCTGACCATTGCTGGTGTGGTTTCCACACTCACTATACTATCTAGACTTGTAAATCGTAAAATCACAATATAT
>JALZGI010000511.1 GCA_030861105.1 Thermoproteota archaeon | reverse complement strand
ATAGGAAAACTAAGACCAATCATAATTGGTTCCCTGATCAGCCTGATCGGATCGCTTGGACTACTGATGTTTCACTCCAGTGAATTTGTCGTATCTATTAATCTGGCAATTATCGCATCAGGCCTCTCGATGACAGTTACTGCAACATGGAACATCGTTGTATCCTCATCGCCCAAATCATTCATTGGAATATCGGTAGGAGTTGGTGCCCTGTTGTTGTTTATAGGAATGGCTATCGGTCCTGCATTATCAGGAGTGTATATGGAGAATCACGAAACGATCAAAGGGGTTCAGGGATCGTATCCTTCTCTGGCCTCATATAATCTAGTATACTTGACCTCAGGATTGCTATCGGCTGTTTCACTTGGCTTTGTGTTGATACTCAAGAGAAGGCAATCAAGAAAGGAAATTGATGTTTGATAGCAACAATGTAAAAAATAATAAGAGGATAAAAATTTGAGAAGTGGTAAAGCTTTCAATATTTGGAAATGCTATAGATGTAACTTAATATTTTATGATGAATCTGTAGCATCACTACATAAAGACATATCAAATCATTTATCAGCCAAGATCAAATCCAGCGGATTCTAACCTATGGTGATTTCTTGTCACCTATTGACAGTAGGTATATAGTCTTTCTTCGTTCAAGTTATATAGTTCCTACCCACATTTATAACAAAAGCATGACCCTATCATTGAATTGCAAGGATGCAGGAGATCCAGTCTGTACACACACAATGCGCGGTGAAACCGAGGAAGAACTACTTGATAATGCAAAGAAGCACGGTATAGAAGTCCATGGATACACAGAAGAGACTTGGAATGAAGAATTTTCAAAAAACAAAGACAGATTTAGAAGTCTGATAAAAAAGACATAGAGGCATCTATATGCAATTCATTTTAATTTTTTTTGAAGTTCAAGATTCCATATACTGGTGAGGAAACAATCTTACTCTAAGCCTTTTTTCTCTGGTAATAAATGTGTCAACGGCTATCACCACCATTCAAAATTTCGTGCCATCAAGTTCATAAACCTCATTCCTTCTGCCTATTATTAGACCAATGTGATCTATTTTCTAGAGCAAAAAATTAAAGGAGTTAGAGGGGCGTTTCAACTCTGCTTATACCTCGTGTATAACAAGGGTGGGACATTTTATGCTATCTATTATCTTTGTAGTTGTGCTTGCTCAATAATTGGCGGAGAAGTGACTGCTGTTTGCCATTATTTGACATCTATATTCATCTTTCGGGCCCTCCAAGCAGAATTTGCATAGTTGAAGCCCAAATAATAAATATATTACAGGAAAGAATCAATCATCACCAATATCCCACATTATTCTTTAAAAATCTACCAAAATCTATAACATTTTATAATCCAGTGTACATATAATACAAATGGCTAACATTCACCACATTGTAAGCCATATGATGGGAGGAGTAATTGTGCGTCCTTTTAAGCGAGGACGAAAAGAAAAGATGGAATCTGACAATTATCAACAATATCCAAAAATGCCTTCAGGCTTTCAGTGCTTTGTATGCGGAAAGCAATTCGTTACAAATAACGAGAGAATACAACATCTAGAAGAAGATCCCCATGGCAGTCTATATGACACTATTTCACCGCAGGAAAGGGAGGACAATAGACGACTCAAGCTGCAAATTGAATGATTAGCGTGAAATCCAATGAGTAAAGCGGATACTTTTCTACACCACCCTATCACGACTGAATGACACAGAGAACAAGTGAAGAGTTAGAGGTAGCTGCCGTGAGTTTAATCATTTAATACCTCCAATAGGTTCAGCTTCGCCTGTATTATTATTTTCGATTATATTTTCTACACTTAGATTTCCAGTTGTAGTAGGAGTCGACCTTCCAATTAAAGTACTATTGACTCCTGGTGCTGGAGCCATTGGAGTACCTGCAGTAATATTATTTTCCACTGCTGAGTTACCGGTAGTATTTGTCTTGTTCAGTAGTAATTCCCCTGGAGACACCCCTAATTGAGCATACGTATTTTGACTTAGAAAAATATCATATCTCTCTGTCAGATATATGTTCAAGCTCATGGATAACAGAAGCAATAACAGTATTACTGCAAAGACCATCACAGCCATAGGAGAGTAAATATCTATAAACAATAAGTAGCATAAGAATATTACACTTTTCCTTATGGGATGATTCCTTATGGGATGATGCCTGCTTTTAAAGGATTTAACTGAACCTGCTTACCATCAAGTTTCAAATCTGACTGGCCCATCTGTATACAGGGTCAATTACATGACAACCAGCATTATGAAACTACAAGTAATTGCTAATTTTATCATTTTCACTTTCCTTAATGTAGCTTAAGATCTGTTTTCTGTAAGTCATTGCTGTCTTGATACTAGAAAATTGACGCAGGAATTCAATCTCTTCTTCTAAGAATCCAGGATCAGAATTGTATAGCTCGTTAAACATAAGTTTCTGACTTATTCGCTCCAGAGTACGGAGCCTACCATATATCCTTTCAATATCTTCCACAATACCATTATCTCCTAAAGTCTTGGCAAATCTTCTTTTGGATAAATTAAACACTCCTGTATTGATGTTTCTGTCAAACACAGACAAGATTCTAAAGAAGTCTTTTGTTCCAGTATATCCTATAATAGTCGCAGGAAGCAAACGCAAGAACTTAAGTGAAGCCCTATTGACATGCTTTTTGTCTAGAACGACTATGGACTTTCCAAAAGTAAGTATTCCATTCATAATTTGATTTGGTAGACGTACATCTAAAATATCACAACCCGATTTAAGTTCAACAGGATAGAAAGAGATGCAGTCTATCCTGCATTTTTCGGCTCTGGCAATTTCTGCAAGTTGACCTGTCCTCATTAGTACATTATCATAAGCCTCTGTCTCATCCGAACTCAGGTAAGATCCACCTTTATTTACTCTATGTAGAATCGCAATTACCAAGTCAAAATGTCCAAAGTAGCCCTCACTTTTGACTCTTATTTCATTATCAGGGTTTGTAAAGGCTAAGTTTCTGTTCTTGTTGTCGAAAATGTGTCCTGATTCTAGTGAGCTGACAAACAAGTCCTTAAGCTCATATTCCTTCATTTATTTAACCATATAACTAGTAAGTTCAATAAAAGTATAGGTAGACAATGTTATTTGGTGCTCGGCTTATTCTTGCTTGAGTTACCGCATCCTAGGATAGATAGAAAATAATCTGATGTAAGAATTGAATTGAACTGGATTGAATTGAGTAGTTTAGAAAATCGTTGATCAAAGGTAACAATCCTGCATTACCAAATATTCTGTTTTTTTGATTCTATGCTTTTCCTTTTCTTGATGCTCATCTGCTATAATTGGATCTTCAAAGACTAAATCGCATTCCTCACACCACATTGTGAATCTTTTTCTATTGATCTTGGGAAAGCAATTCATATTGGGTTTATAGAATATAGAGCACCCGATTATATATAGTCATACTAAGTCCAAATTTGTATTTAGGATAATACAAATACTTATGCTATCTTCGACAAACAACTGTAGCTGAACCCGCTTACCAGCAGGTTCAAAATTATCTCAGAAAATACACTATTTTCTTCTTTGATTCAAATTTGATATTGAAGATTCTTTTCTTAACATTTACGACAATGTAAAAAGCTAAAAAAAGAAGATCTAAAAGAATATAACGGTTGTTCCATACGTACTTTTTTATATTCATTTGGTCCAAACGGAGGATACTTTCAAATTAAGGCCTGGAAGGTTAGTTGACGCTGATAAGGTAGGCAAGATAATTTTTGAGGCTTTTTCGGCGGTCGCCGACAAACATGGTTTTCCACCTGACTTCCCATCTATTGATACTGGGAGAAGACTAGCATCTTCTCTTCTATCTAACCCCGGATTTTACTCTGTAGTTGCTGAAGATACTACTAGTGGGGATGAGGATAAAGATAGAGTTGTTGGAAGCAACTTTTTAGATGAACGTTCAAATATAGTAGCAGGAGTAGGACCACTCACAATTGATCCAAAATATCAGAATAAGGGTACAGGCAGGCAGTTGATGATCAATGTACTGGAGAGAGCAAAGAACAAAAACTTCCCAGCAATACGTTTACTTCAAGCTTCTTACCATAACCGGTCACTAGCTCTCTATGCTAGTCTAGGATTTGAAGTAAGGGAGTCAATTTCAACCATGCAGGGAAGACCAATTCAAGAAGCTATTCCTGGAAGATCTGTGCGCAAAGCAACTGACTCTGATATTGAGTCATGCAATGCTATCTGTAAAGCAGTTCATGGTCATGATAGAAATGGCGAACTACAAGATAGCATAAAGCAAGGAAGTGCTAAAGTGGTTTTGCACAGAGACAAAATTACGGGTTATACTTGTGGACTCACATTCTTCAATCATTCAGTGGGTTTCACCAATGATGACCTCAAGGCTCTAATTTCCTCAGCAACCGGTGATGATAGTTATGGAGGGCCAGGCATTCTGATTCCTACGCGAAATACACAGCTATTTCGCTGGTGTCTTAACAATGGACTGAGGTTAGTTCAGCAGCTTACCCTTATGACAATTGGGTTGTATAATGAACCTGTAGGCTTCTATATGCCTTCGATTCTATATTGAGAATCATAGAAAGCAATTCTAAAGAAGAATAATAATCAATTATCAATGTCTAGAACAAAGAGTTCGTCTGTAAATCTCAATTCTTGAGCTTAAGAACCATTAGCAATAGAGCCTATGCGTAAATGCATCACTTTACAGCCCTTAAGATAGTGCAAATTTATGGTTTACCAGCTTTTGTTCTTTACTTGGCATTAGCGTCTACAATATTCACCAGGCATAACATCCACTTTACATTCACCCTCTATTGCTATTTCATTAGTATAAGATATTCTGATTGGTCTTCTTTGATAAACATTGAAGGAGAATCAGGTCCAAAGGAAAGGATAATCTCTCCAAATCTGCATGGCACTATCTAACAGAGTTTCCAACCTATTCTATATCTACTATAGCTCTAATCAATGATAGGAAAGAACAATGGTATTTTATGGGAAAAAGCTAGCGGGAATGATGAACTTGGCTAACCTAATGTCTGGCAGTAGTTTAAAGCTGCCTTAACGTGCTGTGAACCGCCAGGGTATGCTCCTAAGGGAACAAATTTGATAACATTCTCCTTACAGTCAGCGACTACATTTTTAACTTCTCCAGAATCAGTCGAGATATATCCAGCACTGAATGTCAAGAAGACAGACAACCCTAAAATACAGCCTAGCCCACAAGATATTATATATAGATGCCATTTATCGCTAGAACCTGCTAATC
>JALZGI010000517.1 GCA_030861105.1 Thermoproteota archaeon | reverse complement strand
CTGAAACGCTGAATCACGTCTCTTAATTACGATATGATCATTTTCTGTGGGTTTGATTTCATCAATTGTTTGAGCATCCCATGTCCCTCTCACACATATGGGGATCTTTTCTAGCCTCTCCTCTCTTGTTCTAGGCAAAATATTATGTATATTTAATAACAAATCTATTCCACTGGGTTCTCTAACTGCCTCAGTATAAAATACTGGGACTCCAACGCTCCTGCAGAAATTGATTAACTCTTTAATCATTGGAATTGCCTTTTGATAGTTTTCTACATTCATTCGCAGTTTGTCATAAGAACCGTCCCTGCTTACAAAACCATTTTGCACATCCACTACAACTAGACCAAAACTAAGAACTGACTTTCCTGCTTGTATTTGTAACATTACTAATTTGAACAATACTTGATGGACAGTATTATAATATTAACATAAAGACTGTGCGCCATAACTTTGCTCGGGGATATCAATTTGAGCAGAGGTCAATCTCTGGAGGGGAAGGAATATGATGAAAAAATACGGTGGAATAAAAGGAAAAAGACATGCTTGGCTTGGTCTCATCTTCCATGTCTGACAAAGATCGATCTCTTAGATATTACTATATGGGCTGTAGAAAAGAACATAAATAAACTCTGTCCTAATTGTGGTTCAAAATGGAAAGGGTAGGATAAGATTGATCTAGTGAGATTAATCAGCAGGACGTCATTAATAAAAACCATTAATACTACTTCACCTATAGATTACTGATGAAGTTCAATTTTTTTGGTAAGAGGTTCAAATGTGATAAATGTGGAAAGAAATTTAAAAATGATGCAGAATTAATGGATCATAATCGTACGGCCCATACAACCTAAAGTTCAGTTTCATCGATATGTTATAACTTTCTTTTCCCCATTGTTGTAACCAGGGTTCATGGTTTCATTCATCTTGACTGAGTCTCCTGCGGCTCTACTTATATCACACCTTTTTCCTAGAATATATGGCTCGGAGGGTATTGGTATCCTATTATCCTAAGGATGTCATCTTTGGACTAGACAACCATTTTGATTACTCTCCGAGTCACTATTCTGCATTTACACTTAAACCTCGTTTTCAGTTTTATAGACTATCCTAATTATTTTCTATGCTGTTGTCCCTTGCGTGTTGGATACTAGTAAAGTTGTTAGTCGTTCATTCCATCATGGATCATCTAGAGTGTGGAGATAGGTTTCCATTTGATCCTCTATTACAAGTATCTCATTATAAAACTGATATTGTTATAACAATCTCAGATCTCGAGCTGTCTTACTCCAATAATTCCCTCGCTACAAGGTAGCTAAATAACCTCGAATCTCCACAAGTAGGAATATGTGTAGCAACGAACGCAGGATAAGCAACACAGTCATTATAGATTATTTTCATTGTATCATCACATTCGGGGATTCGGAGAATCAGTACAAATTTTAATTAGTTCTGAATTTGCTTCATTTACTTCTTCCGCTTGAGGAATAATTGAATTTCTCAGATTTAACATATCAGTTGCAGAAGCATTTTCCTGTCCTTGTTGGCCTTGGGCCATTAGTAATAATTGTTTTTCTGGGGATATAGTACTGTTGTTGTTGTCAAATAGAAAAATCGATAACACTACAAAAATCCCACAGGCGGTTATATCTTTTAGGTAATACAAGGTGGGTGATTATAGATCGTCATAATGCTCTTATAAAGACTGGCAGTGGTAGTAAATATTGCAATATTACCACACTAAATCCATGAAAACAATAATTCTGAAAAGGAAAAAGAAATAATACCAAGACTTAAAAGAGCTTTTGACGTAAAATTGGTTGATGGTAAACCCGTTTAAACGATCTGGTTCTGGATATCCTTATAAGAGCAAAAGGAGAGCGACACCAGAAGGAGAGCCACTTGAGGGTACTGGGCGATCAAGGTCTCTAGTAAGAATAGTTGTTCCTATCATTGTAGGTATTATTATAGTATCAATAGTAGCAGTTTCAAGTGTTAGGGTGGTAGATGCAGGACACAGAGGCGTATTGGTTCAATTTGGAAACGTAGCCACAGATAACTCATTAGATGAAGGAATACACTTTGTTATACCGTTTCGCGACA
>JALZGI010000483.1 GCA_030861105.1 Thermoproteota archaeon | reverse complement strand
GTAGAATCTTGGTCGACAAAAATTAGATTATAATTTTAGCTACGATTCCACAATTAGATGTACAGCTAATAATTTGACATTAATTGAAGATGACTTTTCGATCGGTAAAATATGTCCGAAATCTTTAATTGCAGTTCTGACGACTGTATAACGAATTGCTAATACTGGTTCCAATCTGGTACCTATGTTCTGTTCATGTATTTCACACTCAGATCAGGCCGGAACCAGTACTAGTTTTCTGTTATTAGTTTACATGGGAGTTAAAAGATAGGACTGTAAATTATATGTCTATTATACAGTGAAAACATTTTACCTTTTTTACTAAAGGTTTTCTACCTATGAAGACTCAACTGCCTTTATCTGCGCCAGTCCATTGATCACAATATACAACCTTGTCTAGTTCTAGTCTGGGAAGCCACCCAGCCTTTTCCAAATCCGGTTTGGCTGCAGATTCGTCTCATTGCTTGCGATCGTGTATTAAAGCTATTTAATTTAATGTTTGCTTGTCTTTGCTTCATTAGTGACTTAATGCATGCCTTCCCCGAAATATAACATGCTAAAGCAGTCAACAGTTTAAATTATGTCGCTGCAAGTCAGTTCGTAGAACATGAATACCCAATCCTTCACATACGCAAGTTTAGCAGTGATTGCTGCCATAGTAATTTCCGTTGGTATGTCACCGGCAATCATAGAAGAAATGAAACCAGGATATGCTCAGTCAACAGATGATAGTCCATCAATTCCTAGTACCGCACCTGACACCGATTCGCCGACTGAAACAGGGAGTGCAGACAATGACGAAAACTTCCAACAATTTATGCAATGTTTATTTGGAGGAGAGGCCTCTGAAGAGGATATATCAAGTGCACTGGATGGCACTGGCGATTCCACTCCAACCGAACAAGAAATCAGAGACTGTTTCGCACCACTATATAATACTGGTGAAAGTACGACCGATACTACAACCGATACTACAACGACGTCCGACACTGGTTCTGCTGATGCCGATGATTCTAGCCCAGAGGAAGACGGAGATAGTGGCACCGACAGCGAAGCTCCAGACGATCAAGAATAGGTTGCAAAAGACCGAGACCATGCTACAAACTTACAAGAAACCCTCGGGGGAGAGCCTGGGCTTTCCCTATCCAATTTTTTTGTTGTAATTCAAGCAAGCAGTGAACCATATTTAGTTTCTTTCTGGTCTGGTCTTCGACAAGATGATCCATGTTATTCAGTTATTATTTCAAATGACTCGATCATTTTCCTTGCTATAGGGAGATAATTTTGGAAATCTTCTTCTTCTGCCTGATAAGTAATAGTAAATACCTTTTCACCCTTAAGGGCCCACACCTGTAGTGTTTTCAGAATAGAATTGTGGGTTACAATTTCATGGGCAGTCAGGTTCGCAAGAATGGTTGTATTTGATTCCACTAGTTGCCCTTCAGTTGAATTAATCTTCATCCTGCTGTATTCATTAAGAGACATATTCTGTGAATCTAACATACTTTCGACCTGAATTCTCACGCTAAGTGAGCCCGAAGGGTCGTCAAGAGGGTAAAAATTGATGTCCGCAGAATTATTTTGTAGAAACGAGAGGTCTAACCTACCCCAATCTGCGGGATATTGAATCCTTATCCCAAATGTTGGATTACTATAAGTTACGAAAGGTCTCTCATCTATCTGAGCAATCCCAACCTGCCGATACATTGCAGGGAAGTTTGAAAACCAGATTAAAACGAATAGTAAAGCAGAGATCTGGATAGGGTGCAATGGATCAAAATCGCAATACACAATAAAGATATCTTAATGTTTTGAGAACAAATTAGACATATCGGGAATACAGTTATAGAAATCCGCTAAAAATATTTACTCTTCCCTATTATTCCTGTCACACAATAATAACGGTGTCAACATGTATAACGGAATATTGCTACAATATGATAAAGTAAGAATCAAAATTGGAAAAGACTAGAAACAGTACAGGAAAAGGAGATCTGTCTTTTGGAATCTTTTTTATTGCCATATCAATAGCTATTGCCTTAGCCTCAATCTTGAGTGAAATAGCCTCTCTCAATAAATGGCCATATTACTATAATGCCATTATTTGGATAGGAAGCTTTGTTGTTGTGTTTTTTTCTTTATTGTATAAAAAACGAAGCAGAATATGGACTAATTTTCGCAGTAGAATGAAAAACAGTTTCAAATGGCCACTACGTGCAAAGATTGTAAATGCTATATGTTGGGC
>JALZGI010000474.1 GCA_030861105.1 Thermoproteota archaeon | reverse complement strand
CAAAAATATATCCTCACAACCAAGAAGAGGTCTTAATGTGGGCTACTAGGATAGCAGAACGGCATATGGGAAAGGAAAATGCTGACGAATATGGTAGAAGAAATAGTGGTGTGGGTTCAGCCCTGGTACGAATAACACCTGAAAGAATAATAGGAGAAAAGAATACAGCAGATTGGGAATAACCTAGGTGATTATCTTCTTTTTTATTTCGAGCTCTCTTTATCATCAGGACTTTTTTGGTGTAGCATTACCATTACAATAAGTAAAGGTATGACAATAAGATCCAGTGTTAATTAATACTTTCTCTTGGTTTCTCTGAGATACCAAAACATGACCCATATCTCCTACCTAGTGATGATCTCTATTTTCTCTCCTCCAAGAGGCTCTCCCCCAGGTGCCGCTGTGATATCTCCAGGTATTTATTGTGCCAACAAGAGCCGGGTTTGAAAAACCATGGAATCTCTTGCATACAATTCGTACGATAGCATCAATTGCCGCAACCGCACTCATCTTACCGCATGCTCGTATCCAGAGTCGTTTGCTACCTACTATGATAAGCACCATAGACCGATCTTTCTAGAATAATTTCGTCCCTTGTATTCAAAGGCCTTTAGTGATGACAACGAGATACTCATATATATCATATTGCGAGTAGCAAAAATAATGAATGCAGAAAGAATATTATTAACCATGATCGTTGCCCTAGCCGCAACTGTAACACTGACTTTTCTCACGAGCTCTGTATTGGCGCAAACTGATACTGGCACACAGGATACAACGGATGGAGGAACAACGGATGGAGGAACAACGGATGGAGGAACAACAACAGACGATGAGTCCTCATTATATAGAGAATTTCAAAGCTGTCTCGAGAGCGCTGCAGGAGGACAGACGGGATTTGCTACCGAAGATGAAATTAGAGAATGCTTTATAGATGCAGGCTATACTGGCGCTGGCGATGACCAAGATGACGATGGAGGCGATGACCAAGATGACGATGGAGGCGATGACCAAAACAACTAATATGCCACAAGACTAAAAATATGATCCATTCCTTCTTTTTTATTACTTATAACCTATCGCTGATTATTACTTTTGATTGAGTATATTATATTCTAATTATCACATTCAGTGGCAGAGACAGACATATGTAATAGTTTCACTTTAAAAGGACCTTAAGTAAGCTCGTGGATGTTCCAGCAATATACTGTCTGATGTTGCTATAATATTTGAAAGACCAATTTATAAGCTTCGGTTGTTTGCTGGGTGATACGATGGACGTCAGGTTTAACTCCTTATTCCTCTCATATGATATATAAGAATCACAGAAACCAAAAGATGTCAAGTCCTAAAGTTGTTATGATAGTTCTCTGCATATAATGCAACATCATTTATGTCCGCCGTATTATTACTACTAGAAGGTAGTTCATTGCTCAGTTGATATTCCCGACCGCTTTCCTGATCGATCCCCTATGTACATAAGAACGACACCACTTATAGTTAATACTACTGCCAAAATAAGACCGATGGTTGATGAAAGTATTGGTACTTTAGTCGTATAATAGTAAGCGAAGAATGCTATCCCACAAAAGACAATGAATGAACCTATCGCAATGTAAACATCTTGAATTACCTTACTCATTTATAGGTCCCAGTTTATTCTTTGGCTTCCCTTTAATATTCTTGTTCCCTAGAGGATAGATTTCAAGTCTAGATTGAAGATACTGCGTCCCAAGGATGCGCATTCGATCTGTATGACAGTAACGATTGTTTAATATGTTTAGAATACAAGCAAACAAAATCTATCATCAATCAAAATGAAAGCCATTCGTATTGACAACCAGAACACTAGGATCGTTAAATGTAACTGCAATAAGTAACAAGTATAAGGCCCATGCATTCTCTACAATATATCTAGTTACCAACTATGCAGATCAAAGTATTGAGCAACAAGGACTAATAAGCGATATTAACACAACTAAAGTGAAAGAACTTTAGCAAAAGGATAAGGGGAGACCAGTCTTAAGAGATTGAATATGACCCAAGATAATCTCACGAGATGACTTTTGGCTATTACGGGTGCATATATTTTTTTAGCACAATTGCTACTTGGTTGAGTTTATCCACGACACGGTCGGTCGAATTCTGAGTCACATTTTCCGTATTAATGTAAGGGTCACTTATCGTTGCTTTTTGATTTCTAGCAGCTTCTATATCGAAATATGTCACCACTCCCTCTTCTCCTTGCATCAATCCATTATAATCGATAAGTACTGGAGATATCTGATACAATTCTACCGAGAGTTCATTTAGTTCAGCATATAATTGGTTCTTCTTTATTCTCATCTGTTCAAATTCGGGAAATTCTTTTTCCAAATTTCGCGCCTTTTCTTCTAATCCGTGTACCAATCCCCGGTCTTCGAATAACTTTGTGAATAGCTCCTCGAATTCTAACTCACTGTAACCTATTTTCTCTAGTTCCTGTCTTACCATAGAGTCACCTCTGTCTGCTATCGATGAATAGATGTGTGCTGCCCCTCCAGCAATTTGAGATAGCTCCTTATGAATTTCGATAACACGTCTATCCACCTTATAATATGGAAGGGCATGAAATTGGATTCCAAAGTATCCGGAGAGTTGATATTTTTCAATACGTCGACCAATTTGAAAGTAAATACGACGTAGATCCTCGGTACTCGATCTTGAAATCCCACTATTAACCCATCCATGGAGAGATGCAATTACTCTTTCATAAGATGCAATAATTTTAGGTATCTCAAAGGTGGAAGATTGTGAAACGCTCCCATCCCACAACATAACAGGTACATCGAAAGGCTGAAGGCAAAGTTTTGCTCCATCAATATATGCATCCTTAATACGCTTGAAGGCAGAATTTACTTCTCTAGTAAAATAATCATCACCTTTGATCGGGATCCTCATATCTTGCTCTATGTTTTCCTAAGATACATTATATTTTTACTTTGGGTGCACGATCCTTGTCTCCTGTTCAGCATATTTAATTTGATTGTCTTTTTGAACTCTGGATTTTTGAGTCTAGCGCGAGGATCTCGGGTTGGAGAAGATCTAGCCATTTCATAGGCATACTCTTAATAAATACAGGGGAAATTCCTAGTGTTTAACGGTATTATGACCCTCTATAGCAGTCTCTCGGATATAAGATAATGTGAATTCATCAGAAGTAATACTACTTTAATTTATACTTAGTGCTTTAATAGATTAATGTTGGCAGTGTCGTATGACTAGATATCGCATGAAGATTGTCTCTGCCATGATTTTGTTGGTAACAATGGCATTCACCGCTTACGCTTTGCAAAGTCCTGCACAGGTGGCGGGACAAGCAGACACCGAGGAGCCAAAGATCCCACGAGCGACTTGCAATTACGCTGGTCAGGAATACTCTCTTACCCCGCATATATTTAATGATGGGGAAAAGTCCAGGAGAATCGACTTTCCGAATCTACCAGATGATCATGCGCCCAATATGATAGTAAAAGAGGGCGAGGAATTAACCATGGAGTTTCATGGTGAGAAGCCCGTCGAAGTTCAAGCTCTTCTAGTGGATTATGATGCTGACATTACTAAAACTTACCCTCTGGAAAAAGTAGATGACAACATGTTTGAGGCAAGAGAAACAGGTATAAAAACACTAGAGGTAATCGCTACATTCCTGGACGGCCAACACATATCATATACGACTCTAATTGATGTGCAGGACGGTGCATAAAAATACCAAACTCCCACTTTTTAAGATGTTCTGTTAAGAGGTAGTTGAATTTTATCTCAATGACAGCCGTATGGAAATAAACAATCCATGATAGAGGTTTCTCAACGCTGTATCGCAATATTAAATTTATTCTATTATAGATTGCCTACATAGTTAGAGTCTCTTGAAACTGATTTATTTTTGTATTTGTTATCCATTTTAGCAACACCATTTATCAAGCAAGTGAGGTAATAGGGTATGAAGCAAACTATAGTATCATATTGCAGCACTATCCAGAGTTACAAATCTATAGTGGCTATTTTTGGATACTATATCATAGTGCTCATTGTAATAGATATATGGTAAGTTACTGTAAGTATGCTTATCCATGATATCATGGACTGAGTCAAAATACTTATCTCTCTTTCTTCCTTTCATTCTCAAAAGTTCATGACATAAAACATGGGAAATATTTATGCAATTTGAATCAGCAAAGAACTGGGTACGCTCTCTTTCGGAAGCGACAGGTACAAAGTCTGGTCTTTTCCATTGAATCATCCCAAAATTTTCAGATGAATAGGCATCAGTGGGACAATCTGTCCATAGCGGCTTAAAATAAGCCAGGTAAAAATGATAAATCGACCTTCCCCTCTCTTTGTGGTCTCTTTGGAGATATCCAATGGACATTCTGTCAAATAGCCTTCCAGGAACTACAGGAAGAATATCAGCTTCTACAGCAATATCCAAATCGAAAAAGCGTTTGATCCACCAATGATAGAACCGAGAAAGAGAAGAGACATAATCCCAATCTTCACTTTGTCTCTTTCGCCATTCGTGTTCTTTTGCTACGTAGATGAAGAACAGTTTGTTACTTTTCTGCATCCTTACGGGATATACGAACAAACGAGAAATATAGATTATGAGTTAATGGAGATCTATATGTCGTTTGTTTACCAGGTATGTATTATGAAATCTAGGAGATTGTCATCTAATGTATTTAACCGAAGAGAAGTGAGAACCTCTGACCATGGAAAGAACATAAAATCAAAACCAACCGCTAAGAGGAGCAAGGCTAAGAGCCGAAACCTGAATTCTGGGAGCAGGGCATTTAGTGTAGAAAGAAATGTGAAACCCAAAACTAGGAAAAGAGCAGCAAATAAACAGTCTAAAGGTATAACTATTAGGAGATCAAGTGGGAGAAGGGAGAAGTTCAGTACGGAACGTATGGCTCAGACTGTCAGCAGATCAGGCGTGCCGTTTATTATGGCGAGGGATATATCTAAAAAGATAGCAAAGAAAGCAACAAATAAGTCATTGACAACAACACGGTCGGGTCCGCATAAGAACTCAACCGAAAAGAAAAGGAAGATGCCACGAAGAGAGAGGGTTATTACTGCGGGAGAGGTCAGACAGCTGGTTGCAGAAGAGCTCATTGGTAGAAATCGGCCTGATATAGCCAAGTCTTACTCTGGTAATCCTCCAGAGAATACCACCAAACATATCTATGATAGTCCTGTCGGTAAGCAACCAAACATTGACAACTCTTCTGTTAATACCCAGCACTCAAGAAAAAATGAGGTAATACATGATCAGAGCAAAAGAGGAGGAGGGATAATGACCTGATCCTTACTCTTTCCTTTATCTATACTACAAGGTAATTTTTTGTAGGCGCAAGATAAATGTCAATAATAGAAAGCATATTGCAATATCACGCAGTGTGTTTGACTCAGCCATCTCTTATTTGAATATTGTCGCGCTATATACTTTCTTATCAATATTTGCTAAAGACATTAGTTCTAATTTCGGTTGACTTTTGCAATATTTCCAGTAAGGTAACAGTAGCTTACGATTACGATCTCAGGTAACACATTTGATTCTGTTTCGAATTATTCAGTTTTGTTATGATTGCTTGTATTGCTTATCGGAAATGTTTTACAGCAAATTCAATTCGTAGCACATTACCATTTACCATACCGAACTGGGATATCGCAACCTACTAATGGAGAGCCGATGGGTTAGAGATGATAATAAGGATTGGCTCTAAAAATAGCCTTGAAATATAGCAATCCTTATTGGATTGTCGATATAGAATAAATGTGTGTGCTGAAGAGAAAGGGAATAAAGGAATCGCTCTTGTAACAGGAGCTAACAGAGGTCTTGGATTTGAAACTTGCCGTCAGCTAGCTCAATTAGGTCTTACTGTTATATTGAGTGCAAGGGATTCTACCAAGGGCAAGATAGCTGCAACACAATTAACCGAAAGAGGGTAGGACGTAACATTTTACGAGCTTGATGTATCGAATCAAATCCATATGAGCAGGATAGCATACCAAATAGAACAACGGTTTGGACGATTAGATGTACTTGTCAACAATGCCGCGTTCCTCTATGATACCTGGCAGAGTACTGTCAATGCGGACTCGGTCGTTGTTGATCAAGCCTTAATAACTAATCTGTATGGGCCATGGAAACTATCTCAACTGTGTATTCCTCTAATGAAGAGAAACAAATTTGGTCGCATTGTAAATGTATCCAGTTGAGCAGGCTCTCTTCATTATATGGGTAGTGGATCACCAGCCTATAGTGTCTCCAAAGCGGCGCTAAATGCATTCAGTCGCATTCTAGCGGCTGATCTTCATGGAACAGGAATCCTAGTAAATTCCGTTGATCCAGGATGGGTAGCTACAGATATGAGTGGCCGTGGAGGACGCCCAGAAGAAAATGGAGCAAAAGGAATAGTATGGGCTGCAACATTGCCTGATAT
>JALZGI010000470.1 GCA_030861105.1 Thermoproteota archaeon | reverse complement strand
AGAAAGAGAAAGAGATCCATTTGTCAAAAGTATTTTAATTATAGATGATAATCCAGATATTGTTCTGACATTCAAAAAAGGCCTGGAAGGAGAAAATAATAAGGATAATAATAAGGATAATATAATTTTTAAAGTATTTACGTACACCGATCCTTTTTTGGCACTGTCTGAGTTCAAACCAAACTTCTACGATTTAATGCTAATTGATATTAATATGCCTAAAATGAATGGTTTTGAATTTTGTGTAAAAGCATTGGAGATTGATGTTAACCCAAAGGTGTGCTTTATGTCTTCTGGCCTCATAAATCAGGAGGTATTAAAAGAACAGTATCCATCGTTGAGTATCGGATGCTTTATTAAAAAGCCTGTTACAATAGACAATTTGGTTAAAAGAGTAAAGACAGAATTGGAATATTCACCTTCTAAATTACGCTTTGATGAAATACTAAAGTTAATTGAATACATACCTATTACAGGAGACCTTCCAAGTAATGGTAGATTTGCAAAGAGTATAACAATGGATTCTATGTTTTACTTCGAAAGTATACAACGTAAGGGCAGTTTTAGAGATATCGTAAGAGTAATTAATATGGAACTAGCTAAAATAGCGGGACAAAAGAATAGGCTACAAAGAGAAAAGCAAAATGCAATATTTCTCGACATAGAGCAACGATATAAACAACTACGTGAAATAGGATGTTCATACCCTGTAGAGTATTTACTATTTGATTTTTGTTTAGCTGCCTTGGATGAGGATTTTCTTGATGCAGCATTATATCTTGCGCATTCATTTCACATCCTTGGTATTTCTAAGTCATTCAATCTGTTGCTCTCTGTAATAGTTAATGAGAAATTAACATATGACAGAGATGTCAAAAGATTGATTATCTTACTGGCAAGAACAATAGAGCCGCGTAATGCAGAATCATATATCGATACATATGGTACTAGATTTAGAAGACGGTATAATATGTACATAGAAGGACTAAGAATGGAAGGAATATAATCTACCTGTTATTTGGATTTGATTCCTGGTATGAAGTTATACTGATGCCCTTTGTCCTGCAGAACTTAAATGCTCCTTTTACATCTGGCTCGTGATGAATCTGCCTAAAAATTTAGAAGGAAAGAAAATCATTCCCACACTATTGCAAGGATATAGAATGCTCCTGCTTTCCACAAGTTAGTTGCTTATATTTTGATTTCTCTTTTCTCTTTAAAGTTGGAATATTTTCTATGACCTTTGGTTTCCGTCTTTCAGAAGGCTCAATATTAGGTGAATAAAGCTACTTAAAGAATGCAGTAAATCAATAAGGCGAAGGTTATATGTCCCAATCCACTTGTGTGTTGGGTCTTCTGATTTAGACTCTCTCATGCTGTCCAGAAATGTCAAAATAACGTTGTTCAAAAAGTGGGTTTTTATTTGGTTGATATATTGTGAGATGCAAATATTATTTAATGACAACTAATATTGAAAGGTTTGTCCTTCTTCCAACTCTCTACCTTCTATGGAACTGCCCTGATGAGATGAAGCTTCCTTGGACTTTTCCTTTTTTCTATATTCTTTATAGACCTTATTTGCATGTGTCGGAGGCGATCTCACGTTATCTTCTGAAGAGTTCGAATTACTCAATGTGCTATCAACCTGTAATTATAGGCTATATGGATTTAAATTATCCTGGTATTATCCAACAAATCAGTTAATCCAGCTGATATCAGTTCTTCGTATTCTATTACTTTGGTATAAATGATGCTATATATTGCCTTCAGAATAAAAATTAGCTAAAAATATAATCAAATGCATATATCTTTTATAGCAACACGAGAGAGTAGAAATGGTGTTAAGTACATTAATCTACATAATTATAATAATTGTAGCTATAATAGTTATAATAGCCTTACTCAAATTTCTGTTTCAATTATTCTTCATTGCTCCTATAGGTATTGATACTTTGGATCTTGAAATGTATAACAAGGCCTTATTTATAGTCGGTAAACCGGAACTAAATTTTATATCGCAATAAACTAGAAGCTGTACCATATCCATACAATCTTATATCACAGTGGGGCCAGTGGCTTGTGAACCAGAATTGACACTAATTTAGGTCTCAAGAATAGCTATAATCCATAACTAAGGGGTTCAGTGGGATTTGAACCCTGCTGGTAAGTAGGTTCAGCTACATATTTTCAACGGCTATAAATCAAGATAATAATGATATTCCTTTTGAGTTGCCCTTTCCTTGAGCCACATAACTAGGGAAAATGGAACCTAGTTTTTTTACTAATGTCAAGCAATGTAGTTAGATGCTTACGCATATCAAATGCCCCGCATGTGTTTGACCTGGACAGTACTTTCCTTCAGGCGTCCAAGTAATAAATTATCCCACTAATTCAAAACGCTTATGCCGTAGTAGCCATTAATTATTACGTGGAATGGTCAAGATTAACCCTCATGTGCATTCAATAGATGGTCTAGATCATCCAAT
>JALZGI010000465.1 GCA_030861105.1 Thermoproteota archaeon | reverse complement strand
GGACTATACCGTACCGTTTGTTAACGGCGCAAAAAACCTTGGGGAGGCTCTTAGGAGAGTAGAGGAAGGATGTGCTATGATAAGGACAAAAGGCGAGCCGGGAACCGGAAACGTCTCTGAAGCAGTTAGACACATTAAGCTGTTAAATAACGAAATAAGACATCTTTCTTCAATTTCCGATGACAGCCAAGAACTTGTAAAGATAGCAAGGGAAATGAAGGTACCACTTGGACTGGTTGCAGAAACAGCTCACCTGGGTAGGCTACCTGTAGTGAATTTTGCGGCTGGTGGAATATCTACCCCTGCGGACGCAGCATTTTTAATGAATTTAGGTTGCGATGGTGTATTTGTTGGTTCAGGAATATTCAAGGCCACTGATCCTGACCAGCGTGCAAGGGCAGTGGTTTTAGCGACCACATTTCATAAAGACACAAAAGTAGTCGCCGAAGCTCAGAAAATGGTCGACGAGAAGAAGTCCATGCTGGGACTAGACACGAAAAACTTGGAGCTTAAGATGCAGGAACGCGGACCGTTAATTTGAATAATAGCAAAAAAGTTCTGATAGGTGTCCTAGGTGTACAAGGAGATATTGAGGAAAACGTAAATGCCACCCGAAATGCTCTAAAAGATTTGCAAGCGATTGGAGAAGCAACACCCGTCATTTATCCAGAACAGATAGAACAAGTCGATGGCCTCATTTTACCTGGTGGTGAAAGTACTGTTGTAAGTTCGCTGGTTACCATTCACCATGGGGGAATATTTCAGGCCATTAGAAAGGTCATTTCAAATGGACTGCCTGTTCTTGGAACGTGTGCTGGAATGATTTTGCTTTCTCGTCGTGCTTATGACAGAGTGGTGGGAGAGACAAAACAGCAATTGCTTGGCAGTTTGGATGCCGAAGTAGAACGTAACGCGTTTGGAAGACAATCTGAGTCCTTCGAAGCGGAATTGGAGATGCCATTTCTAGGCAATGAATCATTTCGTGGTATCTTCATCAGATCTCCTGTTGTGAAGAAGATTGGAGATAACGTAGAAGTTTTGGCAAAAATTAACGGGGAAATTGTTGGGGTTAAACAGGACAATATTATCGCAACAGCCTTTCATCCCGAGCTGTCTGATGATACAAGGCTTCACAGAAAATTCGTAGAAAGCGTAATAGAAACCAAGGCACGGTCAGGAAAAAAATAGGCTATCTAGGAAACGAAGTGCGGGGGGTGGGATTCGAACCCACGAACCCCTAAAGGACGGGATTACCCATTTATGAGATCTTAAGTCCCGCGTCTCCAATTTTACAAAAGCAAACCATATTTGGCCGGGCTCTACAACCCCCGCTTGATTTTGTCCTCGATGCAATCTAGTAAGGGACCGTAATTAAACTTTACAAATTAATTCAAGACGATGGGTTCATGGTATACATACGAAGTTTAATGTCTACTAAAATTAAAGATCTGTCGCACATATATTAGATATATATTCGTACTCTATATTAGATGCAATCCGAAGTGACTGGAACCTATGTTTGAATTTTGACCGGATGATTTATGGTACAGTTCGATATATTTTAAATGTAACCCATATACTAAATTGCGTTTGGTAGTGGCGCCTTGGTAGCTCAGCCTGGTAGAGCGTTGCCTTGGTAAGGCAAAGGTCCCGGGTCCAAATCCCGGCCAAGGCTTTGTTCTTTTTAGAAAAGGATCAAGAAATGAGGAGTTTTATGGTTTTGACATCTTACGACCCAATGTGAGAACCGTACAGTATACTGTAAGGTCTCCAAGGCAACGCTCTACCAGGCCGAGCTTCCAATCCCATGTAAAAGAACAGTCTCCTGCCCATAACGAATATTGGAAAAGTTACCAAGAGTATCTGTTGAAAAACTATAACTGCCATACTGCAAAAGTCAGACTATCTTACTCCAAGATGTTTAGAACTAAGTGTTCCTATCAAAAGCAACGCTAAGCGTCCTCAGGTTGTTTCGGGTAATAAACCCCGTTACACTTTGGCAGCTAGTAGGATTCTAATAGCTGGTTAAGTGCCAAATGTGGCCAATACAGAAGCTGAGAAGAAAGAGGAAGTTAATCCACTCTTGTGCTAATTATCATCCTTTCGCAGTGCTCATCTGTCCACACGCCTACCCCTTCCAGCTTACCTTGCCATTCTGCATCTATCTTGTCTGCACACGATTTTGTAAGGGCGTTAAAGTATGCCTCGGTCATCGCGTTGCTCCCATTTATTCCACGAGTGACCTCTGTGAAATTGACTTCATTTATGGCGGCCATCGCATTTTCGCGTAGGTCAGCTACATACTCTTGCTGTGCTAATACATCTTGCTTTGTCCCGGTCTGGCCGTGTCCAGGCACGAAAACGTCAAATTCCAAAGCCAGTGCTCGGTCAATAGAATTGATTAAGGAGGGGACGTCCGGAGTATTGGTGAGGTGCTTCCATGGGACGCCCCCGGGCGCAACATGATCTACTGCCATCAAAACCTTGTGTTCAGGGAGATAAACAAAGATGTTACCCTGTTGGTGGTATGGGCCAGGGTACAGGAGCTGGAGAACTTGGTCGCCTATTTGTAAGTCCATCTCCCTAGTGAAATTCATGTCCGGCACCGGCCTATTCGGGTCGTTTCTTTCATTCAGAACTCTGGCGGTTTCGTTATGAGCGATTCTCGTGACGTTTTGAAGCAGATTGGCAGCGCCTATGTGGTCCTTGTGGGCATGACTGTATATCAGGTGAGTGATAGGCCTATCAGTGACTTCTGACACTGCTGCAAATATCTTGTCACCTATCGCCGGCGGCGCGTCGACCACAACGACTCCCTCCTGAGTCACCAAGGACATAGAGTTGTAC
>JALZGI010000444.1 GCA_030861105.1 Thermoproteota archaeon | reverse complement strand
ATATCAGTCCACACTTTGGGCGGCAAAAGCACTGACACAAATCCTAGACCTGATCCTAATCCTGCTGCAAACTCTGGGTTACTTTTAATTTTAGTAAATATCGATTCACGAAGCTTTTCATTGAGTGAACCAAAAGAGTAGCCAAGACCAGAACCAAGTCCATAGGCAAAGTCAACATTTTTTTCGGCTCTTTCAAAGAGAGAAGATTGAATTTCTTCCGGGTAATATGGAAAAGTTATTCCATAACCGTACCCAAGACCATATGCGAATCTCCCGTTTTCGTCTATAGTTTTTAATTGCCAGTTTTGCAATTCAGGCGATAAAGGATGAAAATTAAAACCCAGATAGAGCCCAAGTCCGAATGCAAATTCATTATCCGCAGCTGTCCGTTCAAAAACCTGCTGAAGTGTTCCCTCGGATAGATGTCCAAAAAGGTATGCAAAACCCATTCCTAATCCAATTGAAAAGTGGCTGTTTCTATCTGCTATTTCGAAGATTTTTTTCTGCTCATTCTTATCCCCAGCTATAAAGTGGAATGCATGAGAATATCCAAAACCCCTGGTAAACTCACTATTCTTCATCGCTCTTTCAAAAATTTCCTCTCGGAGTGGCTGTTCAAAGAATTTGATATTACTGCCCAATCCGCGGCCGAATCCATCTGCAAATTGAGGATTCCTTTCTGCCGTTTCAAATAATTCCTTTCTTAAATCATCTGTCATGGCTTTGAAATTAATGCCAACGCTTTCTGCAAAAAGGGGGACGCAAGCAAACCTCTTGCTTTTTTCCTCCAATATTTCTCTCTGACGAATTCTGTCAAGGATGGGAAATCTTTCCCCTATTCCCAGGACTGCTCCTCTTGCAAATTCAATATCGACAGCCATCCTCTTCATCATCTCTTCCTGTAATTCGTCATCTAAAGCAAGAAAACTTTCGCCCACACCCTGACCCAATGCAGTTTGAAAATATCTGTTCTTTTTCATGAATTCTTGTATTTCTGGACCCAAGAACTGGTGCAAATTCTGTTTATGAACATACTGGATATTTCTACCAAGAAACAGTCCAAAGGCGTTGAGCTGACTATCTTCAGTTGGAACCACCTTCATAAAGTTACGAGTCAGGTAATCCATGATTTTTAATCTCACATGATCACTGAACTTTATGGATTCTCTTTGAGCATCATGCATTGCGTAGTATTGACCAGAAACATAAACCCAAGTGCTGAGTCGCGAAAGTGCATCCTGCGGTGTGACACTACTGAAAATGTCATGCTGCAGCGCTTCGACTGAACTAACTGTTCTATCAAGTCCACATTCATAACATAGTTTCAAAGTATACAAAAACTCAGTATCATTTCTTCTCTCTTGCACTCTGCATATCATCTCGAATTGTTGCTCGTAATAGTCTGTACGGCGCAATAGTCCTTCAGCTTCTCTGATTGGATCAATATCTAAATCTGGAGCCTTTTTTTGTTCTTCGACTCGGTCCTTCAATAATTTGTAATAGCCAAGAATTGTAAGGGGGGTTGGCTCTTTTTGCCACAGTGTTTTAGATATCTTGTCAGCATGTTCTTCTATGTATTTTTGAAAAGGATCTTTGAATTCTGTAATAGATGTGCCATAAGCTGAGATGATTTTTCTTAGTCTGTCTTTGTCAAAGGCGACTTCGCATGAATTAAAGTCTGGAATTTCCCTTGGTAGATCCTTATATATCTCAAGATATCTCGGCTTGAGAGCGATAAAAAGTCTTTTTACCTGTCTAGAGCTTACAAGATCCAGAACATGCTTTGCAGTATCTACGTCCCTCTTTATCAAATCATCAGGGAAATTATCCCATACTACACCATCATCTTCTTCTATTTTCCCCAGTAAATCAAGAAGTTTAATTCTTCCCGACTCAGCTCCAATAGTGTTCCTGGGATTAATGAAATAGATTTTCTTGAATTTGGCCAAATTTTCTCTCACAAGTTCAAACATCGCCCTTGACTTACCACAACAACTTGGACCATATAGGAACAATTTATCAGAAGCTCTTGCTCTTTCAAAGTCTGAGAATGGAATAAACGGCAACTTTTCGCTTCCTTCTTCCGCCAACTGGACGTTTACCATAGTACCAATTTTTTGGAGCAGGTCGTCAGAAGTTTGGTTTTCAGCTGTGTGATCTGTTGTTATCACACTATATGAAACTTCGATTGCTTCCTCCTTTCCTTTTTGTAAATCGTGTTCATCTATTTCTAAATGCTCTTCCTCTGATATGCTTGGATCCTCTAGTTGACTCCCTGACGTATCGTGGGGCAATGATATATTGCAAGCTTGGCAAGTTATTATAGATTTGCTTAATTAGGACATTTTGCCCTAATTACCACTTTTGTTTTCATAAAGTAAACGAGTAATATGCTTAATGGAAGAATTAGTTATAAAATCCACATCTCTTATTATAAGTCCAAAAATTTAGAGCCTAACTATACTTGCTTTGGCCTGTACCTACGACAAAATCCACCCGTTGAGGTACACTTTCATTTACTGACTAAACTTTGTCTTCTTCAGAGAAGTTGACCCTCGGAGCGGTATCTTGGTTGTTATTGAGATGAAAAAAGGCGGACCCAGAGGTACTCAGCATAAAAAACTTCAAAGTTTGGACTCAAGAACCAATTGGTAGGCGGGTTCATGGGATTTGGTGTTGTCATAGTGGAGGTTCATGCGCCGGCCGAGCATTAAACTTTCTGCTATCGCCGGTTCTTTTCTAGCTTTATAATTTCCTCTCTGATCAGAGAGTGTCTCAGGTCTGTAGAAACTATTACCTCACGATGCTCAACTCTCTTGCTCTCAATTCAACGACATTGGACCTTCTCCATTCATCATCCAACTTTTGTGCTCAAAGTTTATTTTTTCCTCGTAAATATGACGTAGTTTAAATTTTTAGCTTTATCTGTTCGCATAAGCAGCAGACAGGTTTATTCTAAAAATTCTTTTTTGGGTCAAATCCGTGTTTACACCTGCTGCTGCTCGGACTCCTTCAGCAGCGGCGATAATTAATTGAGCAGGAGCAATTACAGAAGCATCGCCTGCTGCATATACCCCAGGGATGTTTGTTCTACCAAACGAGTCTATAGCGATACCGCCAAGTAAATTATATTGGCATCCCAATTGTTTGCCAAAATCAGATGATTGTACCAATTGTGGCATAACAAAACCACCTTTTCTTGATACACTTTTTACATTTTCAAAGAGTATTTTTTCCATCTGTCCGTTTTCCCCGACAAAGTTTTTAATTTTATTTTCTATTATTTTTATTCCCTTCCTCTGAAGCAAATGTTTTTGCTCAGTGTTTTGAAACACCGTACCATTTGTGCATACAACCAAGTCTTTAGACCAATTATAAATAGTCTGAATGAAATGAAAACCCTGGACTTGTTCACCTATAATCACAACCAAAGGTTTGTCTCGTAATTCCCATCCATCACAGTAAGGGCAATGAAATAAACTCCTGCCATAGTAGTCAGAAATATTGTCTATATTTGGTAAAACATCTCTTAACCCTGTAGAGATAGTTATGGTCTTGGATTGATATCGTTCATTATTCTCTGATGTTAGCAACTCAAGCAATGGCTCATTACTATTATTATTCTTGATTAATGAAGTTACTTCTCTTCTCGCATATACAACAGATGGATATCTTCCTATTTCTTCGTGAGCAATTTCTCTAAATTCTTTAGCTTTTATCCCATCTCGTGTAATAAATCCGTGAGATTTCTGTATAACAGCATTCCTAGGATTGTTGTTATCAAACAATATCACCTTTAAGTAAAGACCTATCGATTTTTCCAGCTTTCAAATTCTTTATATGATTTACAACGACGAATAGAGCTTTAAGTTTTTCGGATTCGGCTCAAAATCGATGCGGGTTCGGTGGGATTCGGACCCACGACATTTTAACCCAGTAAAATATCCTGACTGGTTAAGAGCCAGACGCTCTACCTGGCTGAGCTACGAACCCACGGAAAAATTGCGAACCAAAGCGGTATTTAAATTAAACTAGCGACCGCAGTTCAAAGGCAAGATGACATTGGAGAAGTTAGAGTAAGAGTCCCTCTGGAAGCCCGTTTGTATAGAAAGAAACAATATACAATAAAAGGCTAAACGGTTCTAGCCGTCGGCTGTTGTTGTTGTTGTTGTTGACCTCGCTGAATTATCTTGATGATTGCTTCAGAGACAGAACAGTTAAACCGCTCCTTTTCCCTCAGGATTTGTCTGTAGGCATCAAGCGTAATATACACCGGTATCGAGCCG
>JALZGI010000424.1 GCA_030861105.1 Thermoproteota archaeon | reverse complement strand
CTGGTACTGATGGGTCGTAGAAATATGCAGTTTCATATAGAGTATGTACCACATCCCTATCTCTAGTGAATTCATATAGATATACTTTCATTCTTCCATTACCCTCATATGCAAGTCTAACACGTCCAGGTATTGACATCTTACCTGACGCAGAGAATTTCATTCTTGGTTTTCCATTTGAGTAGGCAGTCTTCATACTGAATCCTAAAAAGTTTCTATTTACATTGTCATAGTATCCTGCACCTATTCCATACGTCATATCATTTGGGTCAAATCCGGCTTTTGATAATTCATTGTCAAAGTACTTTACCTTGTCAAAATCCATATCTTCACCAATAATGCATGATAAATGCTCTTCATTAATTGCCGCTTTGTATTTTAAAATGGCTTTTCCCTGTTCAAGTGTATCGCCAGAGTCAGGACGCAATACAAGATGTACTCTATTATCTAGTGCAAACCTTACTACTTCGGCCATGTATTTGTTAATGAATTGCCATGCATCGTAAGTGTCTATTACAAGTGATAACATTCTCCAACCCTTCCTTTTTTTATCAGCTATATTTGATATTGCAAATTTGTATGCATCAATTTCTCTGTCAAATTGCTGTATTACTTTGTGTGCCATAGCATTGATAGATGATATTTGCACATTTGGCGGCAAGTGTTGTTTTACATGGAAATCGTCAGTACTTGTCAAAAACAAACACCATGCCATTCCAGCCCAATATGCACTTTCTAATGACGAATGACCTCTGAATCCAAATGAATGAATCTTTGATGTCCTGTATCTATTCTTATCAAGATAGTCACGTATTTCAAATGCAACAGTGGCACATCCAGATGGAAAATATGAATGCACAAACATCGGCTCAAACCACGTAACAAGTTCGCCAAAACCTTTTACTGTATTACTAATCTGTGCAAATGGGGTTCCTTTTGGAACATAAGTACCTTCGGGTAATGCTTCAACATGTAATGGAATCACGCCATTTAATTTATCTACAACTCTCTCAAACATCTTTCTTGGAAATGGCATATTCATTTCTACAGCGTATCTATCTGCATTATCAATCATCTCATTTGTAATTCTAGTATTGAGAGTCTTTATTACAGTCTCCCAGAATCCAAACAATATCATACTCCTGTTTCTGTTGTAAATATGACTGGTCTCCCAGTCCATATTGCATTTCATAAGCCAGTGTCCTAAATTGTAGACATCAGTAAGTACGCAACGATTTTTGTAGATGTCGTCTAAACCCATACCATCCCAGTGGTAAGAATACCGTCACTTATATAAGTAAGAGGATTTGGGCATAGAATGTATGTTATAATTGTAAGTGCGGCAAGATTAAGGAAATGATACCCATTGGAATCACAGGAATTTAGCTGAACCTAAACAAAAATAAAGAAGGTATTGTTTTCTAGCCGGTCGGTGTGCCGCCGCCCATGCCAGTCATATTTCCAGCAGTCATGTTGCCGCCAGTCATGTTTCCACCCATAGTCATGTTGTCTTGGGCCAAAACCGGCGTTATGGTAGCAGGGCCGACTACAGAGGCTGCCACACTAAATGCTGCGACAATTGCAATTGCCACAAACAATGTTTTCGAATTCATGGCTCTCTGTAACACTTTATAATATATATAAATTTCCTAAGCCAAATTCGCAGAACAATGTGAAGCTAAAACATTAAATAAGATAATCAAGACAGCAGTGAACAACAACTAAGAATCATTGACTGGATCTTTTAAATACATTTAGGTTTTACTAATTAGAGGACTAATTAATGCTTAAGGGATTTTAGACCACTTTATCAGTTCTCATTATGTAATTGATCCATAATAGAGAGGATTACCACAAAATGTCTTCTTCATTTCCGATATTATAAAAAATAAGACAGATTATTTTACCAAAGATGGTAATGATACCATAGGTCCTGATATCCTGACTATTAATTCTCTTGATATTGTGGGTGGTCCTAAGGGAATGCTAACAAAATATTGGATTTACATTAAAAGAACTATTAACCGTTTCTACTTCTGAGTTATCCGAATCTCTTGGTATCGAATTATATGTTGCCAAAATAATTTGTGGTGCTGCAAGAAAATTGTATAATTGTGGCTCATGTCAGTCCATGATTAAAGCTAGCAAAGTTTCAGCCAGTCCTCAGTAGGGGATTGGAGCGACACTATGAACAAATGAAGGGTAGAACCCCAATTACAGGTGCTAGGGTTGTTGCTAAAGCATGGGTTGATCCTGATTTCAAAGCATTACTCAAGATTTCTCCTAAGGAAGCTATTCTTGGATGGGATCCATCAGTTATATATGCAAAAGACAAGGAAATAACCGATCCAAATGGATTGGAGATCTTGAAAAAATACAGAGAAACTTCGTAACGTATGTGTTTGTCCTTTGTGTTCCAATCAGATAAAACGACCAGGTTTGAAAATTCGACTTACGATATTCTAGGAACACTTGGTAAAGATGCCGATTTTCAATATGATACTGTTGATACATGCATAAATGATGCGTAGAAAGCTAACAGAAATGATTTAGTTGAATGTGGAAGACTATAAAGAATGATCGATAAAGACATTTGCAGATGTTAAGACTAGCCCTAGAGAACGAAGCAAAACAGGAAAATGTCAGAGTAATCATTTAATTACTCTTATTAATTTTTAGTACTGTACGATTTTCTTTAAGTATTTAAAGATGGACAGTAAAGTGTAAAATAATATATTTTGCAGCAGCTGCTATGGCTAATCATCATAGACTCTCTCTAGAACAGATCAGCAGAAGAGGTAAAGCAAATAAGCCGATAAGCAATACAATAGCGTTTAGAGGTTCAGATCATAAGAAGGAGTACGAACTATCAAAAGCATCTGCCTCTGGATATACCTCTGTACAGAGCAAGAAAGAAGAAAAAGGAAAACATGCATATTCTACTGAGAATCGCAGATTAATATGGGAACAGATAGTATGGCCGTTAGTATTAGAGAAAAACAGACAGTATTTTACTCTTCGAGAATATCGTATCAAGAGTAACGAATTTAGTAGAACTCACAATATTCAATTGCCTACTTCAAGACGTTCAGGGGGTCTTATTTCCTTAATAAATAAAGGTATCTTAAAAAAAGACAAAGGACTTTACTCAATTCATTATAAGCTTGTACCATATTTAAGAAAGAATGTTAATCTAGACTATGGGACTGCAACTAAAGGAACGTACACAAATTGACTTAGATGTAAAATCCAGGGATGGAAAGAAAAAAGATGATTACATCAAAAACCTATGATGATTGATATCGATGTCGGAATTTAGTCAAGTCCAGGTTGTCGCCATTCCCAAAGTGTTAGAAAAGCCTCAGGGTTTAAAGGTTCTTTATGTGTTCCTATTGCCATCATCCCATTGAATGGTGT
>JALZGI010000414.1 GCA_030861105.1 Thermoproteota archaeon | reverse complement strand
TGATCGTTATTGCAGCGACCAATAGACCTGATATCATTGACCCAGCATTACTAAGACCGGGAAGGTTTGATAGACTGCTGTATGTTCCACCCCCCGATAGGGATTCAAGAGAACAGATTATCACAATACATACAAAGAAGAAACCGTTGGCTGAGGATGTAAAGGTTGATGAGCTGGCAGATCGCACAGAAGGATACACTGGCGCAGATATTGCCTCACTCTCATCTGCGGCCGTAATGCTCGCTTTACGTGAACATGTATCAAAGTACAAAGACCCGAAAGAAGCCGACAGTCATATACAAGAGTTAAAAATACAGAGGAAGCATTTCGAAGAGGCTATGAAAAAAATCAGACCCTTGTCAACACAAGAGCTATCAATGTACAAGAGGATATCAGAACAGTTTGGAAAACCTGACCTCAGAGAAGGAGTACAAAGAAGGGAAATATCAGAGCCAGGATTAGCGTAGAGCCATAATTGTAAATCACCATTGTATAAATTCAACTTCTGGTGCTTGGAGATAATCATTTTTTATCAAAAAATCACGGGGATGTTACAGACAATTGCCAATTTAGACCATTACGAACCATAAGTGTTCCAATAGGTCAAACACTAAGTGTTTCTTACAGTAAGAATATGGCAATAACATGCCATAACTCCAAGCAATTCCTTTTCTTCTCCTATCCAGGGTTCTAAAATAATTTACTGCCTACGCATGGATTGCGGTTGCAACGGCTTTCTAATCTGTATTTGTCATTTTATTACTGAGTGAACCTTGCCTTTTCAACCGATATTTCTTTGGAATCAACTTTCTGAAAAATTGGTTTAACGCTGCCAATGGAGTGACCGGCTTTAATATTTAGCTTAGAAGCAAGATCCCATTGAAGCTTATGAACATTCAATGACATTCCCATACCCAGCTGGCTCCATATTTTCTCAGAGGAGAACGGGATAAATGGCTCTAACAGTATAGCAAGGCTAGCCACGGCATTAACGGAGATAAAAAGGGTTGTGGCTGAATTATCGGCGGCGGAGTCCACAGTATATTGATCTCGCTCACGAACACGTTCTATCGCGGGCTCTCCCCTATTTTTCCATGGTTGCTTCTTTTGAAAGTACTGATTAAAAAATTTGGAAAAATCCAAAATTCGCTTTAGAGCCTTATCTGACTCATTTTTCTGCAAAAATTCGCCAACCTGATCTGATATAATGGTTATTTGTTCTATCCCGTTTGTATCAATCGGGTCATACTTGCCAGGCGAAGGTACTTTTCCACCATACATCCTAAAGATAAATGAAAGAGATCTGTTGACAAAATTACCAATATTGTCGATCAGATCATTGTTTACCCTGTCCGCAAAATCGTCCCAATCAAAATTAGTATCTGCCTGAGAATTCGGAGTGACAAGTGCAAGATAAAACCTTAAGTAATCGGGGTTAATCCTAGTCAGGAAATCGCTCAGACCGATGTACCAATTGCGACTCTTTGAAATCTTTTTGTTATATAGAAGCAGGTGACCTCTCGTAGGCATGTAGTCTGGAAGCTTGTACTTACGATTTATTCCCATCCTAACAGCAGGCAGAAACAGAAAATGATGATACACAATATCCTTTCCAATGAAATGATATATGCTAGATTCATTCCATGCTTGACGAGAATCCTCTATTCCAGAATTTCGTTCCTGCTTCATAAGGGCTGCAAAACTGGATATATAGCACAAATGATTATCGAACCATCCATAGAACACTTTTCCCTCTGCGTTGGGCAGGGGAATAGGTATTCCCCAGGAAAGATCTCTCGTAATATCCCAGTCTTGGAGACCCTTATCAATCCAGTTCAGAACGTATCTTTTTACTTCATCGTCTAGGTTATTGTTCATTTGCAGCCAATCTTTTAGCTCATGGGAAAAAAAGGATAATCTAAAAAAGTAATGAAGACTGCTTTTCTTTACGGGTGTCCTTTCGCATATGCTACACCTAGGGTCCAGTATTTCGTTAGGAATACTGCCACATTTTTCACAAAGATCCGAATATTGGTTTTCCGCGCCGCAAACAGGACAACGTCCCTTTACGTATCTGTCAGGCAAAAACTTCCTATCATATTCGCAGTAAAACTGGGTTACTTCCTTATTATATACAAGACCGCTTTTTTGAAGTTCGCCAAAAACATACTGAACAAACTCTACATTTTCAGGCGAGCTTGTTTTTGAGAAAAAGTCGAATGAGATTCCAACCGATTTAAAGTCTCGGAAGTCCTTCTTATTCCAATACTCAACGTAATCGGAGGGACTTTTTTTTTCTTTTTCTGCTTTAACTAAGACAGGTGTTCCGAAATCATCGGTCCCACAGATATAGCTCACATTCTTTCCAATAAGTCTACAGTACCTTGCGAAAATATCGGCAGGAAGGTATGTTGAAGCGACGTGACCTAGGTGGATTTCGCCATTTGCATAAGGCAAAGCAGCTGTTATTACGACATTCTTTTTATCGCCAGCAAATTGGGTGTTCTGGTGAGGTATTCGGCCAGTACTATGATCTTCGTTCCGCAATGACAAGCTAACTCTAATACCTTATCCAGGCTATTAAATTCCTTTTAATATATGAAACTACCGGATTACAATTTCAATTTTTACCTTACGGGTTCCCCTACTCCCGCGACCTTACAGAATTTCAGCAAGGATTCTCCTAAATGGAAGAGCATAATGAAAAAAAACCAAGTTCAATTGGCATGGTAATCTTAATAACTGCTCTGCTCTTGGTTTTTCCTCTTATAATTTCATGAGAGTGTTAGAATATAGTGGAGTAAATTTGCCTAATCCCTTCGACTATGTATTGAATAGCAAAAGCTGCTACCAATATTGCAAATACCCTTGTGACGACCATCGACCCCCTTCTCCCAAGGACACGGTAAATGGGACTTGCTAAGAGGAGTATGATGTATGTTAACGAAATAACTATAATTATGGATAGTACTGTTATAATGACTCCGCTTGTCTGGTACAATATGATAACGGATGTAATGGATCCAGGTCCAGCAAGCAGCGGAAAAGCTAGCGGAACCACTCCTGAATCATCACGTCTTACATCTTGTCCAAATCTCCAACTTCCATGAGTTAAAAGTTCAATCGAAACAATAAACAGAAGGATCCCACCAGCTATCATGAAGCTAAATACATCTATCCCAAAAATGGAAAAGATTTGCGTCCCCGCAATTGCAAACACAAAAAGCAACACACCAGCCGTGATAGTCGCTGTTTGAGATATGGACCTGCGTTCTTCAGGTCGCATCCTTTCTGTAAAAGATGCAAAAAGGGGAATAATACCAATTGGATCGATCACGACGAAAAGCGTGATAACAGCCTTGACAATATCGATTCCTACTTCATTTACAAACTGAACAATCACGTGAGAACTTGGTATTGTATTATTTACAGATTTGTGAAATGGATTTGTCAAGACCGACGTAGCTTCTGCACTTGTCTCGCAAATGTCTTTTCCTCCGAATTCAACACAGTTCATGCAAAATTCTGTACCATATGCAAAGTCCTGACATATAGATAGCATAAACAAAAGATAACATATTCCAAAGACGTAGGCAAACAATGAATTGCGAGATTTCCTATTTAGGAATCCGCAAATCATTTTATTGACCTTCCTAACTATGAGGTATCGGCCTAATAGACATTTCCCAGTCGGCATTTTTGATACACTTTTTCGATCTCCTCATTATGCTTCTTGCCAAATCTTCTCGGCAAACTATTCCTCCGAAAACCAGAGACTAAACCCTCTTTCAGCTCAGCCCAAGAAATGAGGAAACATGCGAACCTAATACCTAAATCGCATGGCTATAGCAACCTGAATAGACTAGGAATATCATTATCAATCCTGAAAACCGGCTACCAGCCAATTATAATTAATAACTAGCACTCTAAAAACAATAAGAAGGGAAATTCTAATAATCCTGCGTTACAACATTAGATAACGAATATGATTAGAGTGCTGTCCTTTCAGTATCTTGTTGTATCATTAATACTTATTCTCATGTTGACACAATCAATTTCTCTGCCAATACAAAAACGAGTTGTACCAGTACAAGGTTCTTCTTCTGAAACGACAACCAGTCAAGATAGCAATGAAAATGGTGCCAATACGGACGGGCTTTCGACATATGAAAACCCGAATTTGGGATTTAAAATAAGGTATCCTAGTACTTTTCACATTTCCGAAGTTACCAGCTCTCCGGAGTCTACAATAGTTACCTTTAGGATGAATTCGTTTGCTCCTACAACGGGAGCTTTCATATCAATAAATGCTACTAAATGGAAGTCTGGAATCAATTTTGATGAAATTCGGGGGAAGATGGTCGACACTCTTGAACCAGGCCCCGGTGTTCGCACTGAGATCAGCGAAACAACCAGTATATCAGGGATTCCAGTATACAAGGTAATTCAGAACCATGAGAATAGCCCTTATGGCAGAGACGCAACAGCAGTGTTTATGGCGGGTGTAGTGGGTGAAATGAGCTACCTAATAAGTTCGCTATCATCAGACGCATACATACTACAACAGATATTAGATTCCTTGGAGTTTATAAATTAGGTTCCGCTGGTATCAGAAATCTGATGGCAGGGGTCCCCCGGTTTTCCTGGAAGTCCAGTAATTGATTGACTGGGCAAATTTCAGCGATCAAATGTGACAGGTGTGTTCTTTGGACCTGGTCTTCTCTCTAGAGGCCTGATCCAGGTCGTGCTAGTATGTAATATTGAAGCTTCCCCAAAGCAGGCCCAGGCCTATATACCTAACCTTCCCTCCGCCACAACCCTAAGGGGCGTGCTCTGACCATTTTGTCATTCATATTTCCCTATAAAAGAATAGCTACTTTTATATCCTAGCAGGAGATTTACCCGGTATTGGTAACAACACAAGCATATTGTGTGAAATGTAAATCTAAAAGAGACATGAAAAATGAGAAGCAGGTAACAATGAAAAATGGAAGAATGGCTGTTTCGGGAAATTGTTCAGTCTGTGGCACAAAGATGTTCAGGATTGGTGGTGGCGGTAGAAGTAGTAGTAGTAGCGGTGGTCGTAGTACTGCTAGTTTGGCTGTTGCAAAACAACGTCCAAAGGTAAAGGCAGCAAGCAAGAAATCATCAAGTAAAGCCAAAAAAGCAGGAAAGTCAAAGACCAGCAGCAAAAAAAAGTGAAATTGGGAGCAAAAGTGTAAAGAAACAACAATAGGTAAACCTATTAAATATATTATGTCTTTATAGAATATGACATCGGCATCGTCGTCTTCTCCTACTGAATTAACAGACACAGCATACGATATTTTAAAAGTATTGGGCAAAGATGCAGACTTTTTATATGATACAATCGAGACTTATATTAAAGATGCACAAAGAGCCAATAAACCACAGCTTGTAGAAATATGGACTACAATTAAAAATGACAGAAAAAGGCATATGCATTTGCTTAAAGAGGCATTAGAAAGAGAAATTCACGGATAAGTATATGCAAGACTACTTGAGGTAACAGAACAGCTTATTGTATGGCATAAGCTAGTTCTTTTATAACTATTTTTTCTCGGCTTTCTTTTCTTTCATGATTCTATTTGCAGGAAGCCACTTACCTAACAGAAATGAGAGAATCTTGTTACAGCTAAGCAGCGCGGTACGATAAAGATCAATTGGTTCAGAAGACGAAGAGGTATATTAATGCCACATTCATGATCTACACTATCCTTATCCCAGATAGGAGTTCGAACCCAAATATGCAGCCAAACAAGATTCGGAGACAGCGTAACACCAAGAACCTATGTCAATCCAATTTGGTCCAAAATGTTGGTCGTGGTAAGGCCTGTTGCAAGATCCTTCTTTATGCTTTGTCTAGAACATAAAGCAATACTCTCTCAAGGTTGAATCTTTTATCATAACCTCCATGAAGTCAACTTTTATTATCCCACGCGATTCACATTATGAAGTAAGCGGCTTAATAGAACAGAAATAATGAATAAAATTTGTGAAGGACAAGAAAAGTGTCTTTTATTGCTCTTCTTTCTTTATTATGGTAACGACGATTATGTTTATCAGTTTCGAAGCATATGCCTCAGAAAGTAACCAGTCGTCTGTTGTGTCCAATTTAAATCCAAGTAGTACAGCTCCAGCTGATGCTATAGATATGACTGTCAGAGATATAGCTACTAATAATATTGACCGTCTCATGAGTGAAACCATTCTTCCAGTTCTTCCCAATTCTTCAAACTCTCAGATAGCAGTAAATGAGATCAATCAAACTAGAGGAGAAACTGTAGGTGGACAGGGTTCTATCAACAACATAAGCACGTTCCTAGATGGTCAAATTAAGGATATGCGAGTACAAAATGATGGGCTCTCCACAAATACAGGAGGTAGAAATATCTCTAATAGTCCAAAAGTGTTCATGATGGATCCAGATCAGCGATCTAGTAGCGAAGGCAATGCAGCGGCGATAGCAGATAATGGAACTATTTTATTGCAGTTTCAAAACCCCACTGATGCAGATATTGTGAATAGATTGGAAAAGATTGAAGCAATAATTCAAAACTATACAACGAGAAATGAAATAAACACTACAGCTAAATCCATTCAAGAGTCTAATAATCAAATTGTAGATGAACTATCAGCAATAAAATCATCAATTAGCAGATCTTCTATTTTGCCCACGGTTACAGGTCTAGAGAGCACAGCTAAATCCATTCAAGAGTCTAATAATCAAATTGTAGATGATTTATCCTTAATAAAATCGTCCAATGTCTGGACCGGGATCATTAGCGGTGCATTGGCAGCGGTGGTTGTATCCGCAGCGACAGTTCTTGCATTATCAAGATTATATGGTGACAATAGGACAAAGCTAAGCGAAATGAGACTTAAGAGATAACCAATTTAAATCATGTGCACAATACCATGTCATAAAGGTGTGTTCTATAGTCACAAACTAAAAACAATTACGGACCCTACTCCAATGTTTTTGTACAACTATGTCACACCAAGAAAACGTAGCCTTTAATAACGGGGTATAGGATCATTCCATGCCTTGATGAAGATAAGAAAGGCTTTTACACTAATACTTGTATCCATAGCCGTCTCCCTTGCAATTAACAGCTTTACATTATATAGTCCAAGTATTCAAACTGTGTACGCACAAGTAACAATGAATGATCCAAATCTAAGTGCAGAACTTATTTTGGGTGGGATGTCTTTTCCAACAAGTATGGCATTTTTGGATGAAAACAACATTTTAGTTTTAGAAAAAGAGGGATCTGTCAGGCTTATATCAGATGGTGTAATGCAAGACACTCCGGTCCTGCAGGTTCCAGTTGATAGTAAGAATGAAAGAGGTTTGCTGGGAATCGCTATTTCTGGAGGGAACGGAAATGCAACATCTACTTCTACTAGCGGTGAGTCAGCTACAGTATTTTTGTACTATACTGAACAAGGGGAAGAAGAACTCAGGAATAGGGTTTACAAGTATCAATGGAACGGACAATCTCTTATTGATCCCGTACTTATTTTAGACCTTCCTGCAGGACCTGGCACTAATCACCAGGGGGGCAAAATGGTACTGGGACCAGACGGTTATTTGTATGTGGTGGTTGGCGAATTACAGAGAGAAGGACAACTGCAGAACATTGAGAACGGACCTCCTCCAGATGACAGCGGGGTAATCCTGAGGGTAAATCCTGAAGACGGCTCGGGTGCTCCTGACAACCCGTTTCAAGACGAAGCAACGAACCAGTATTTTGCTTATGGTGTGAGAAATAGTTTTGGACTTGCATTTGATCCAATGACCGGGGCACTTTGGGACGCAGAAAATGGAGAAGACAGCTACGATGAAATCAACATTGTAGATCCCGGATTTAATAGCGGTTGGAAGGCCGTAATGGGTCCTTTATCTAGGGCTGGAGTTTCAGAAGATAGTCTTGTGCAACTGCCTGGTTCCCAATATTTTGATCCTATATTTAGTTGGGTAGAGTCTTTTGGTATCACTGATATAGAGTTCTTCGAATCGAATAGCTTGGGACAAAAGTATGCAAACAATATTTTTGCTGGAGATATCACGCAAGGGAACTTGTATTTTTTTGAGGTAAATCAAGACAGAAATGGATTGCAATTTGATGCCCAGAGTCAGTCAGGTCTTTCTGACCTTGTGGCTGATACGGATGAGGAAGCTTCTTCTGTAACGCTTGGGACTGGATTTGTTGGGATAACTGATATCGAAACTGGACCAGATGGCCTTCTCTACGTTCTTACTCACGACCGAGAGACAGGTGAAGGGAATCTCTACAGAATTAGTTCCTCAACACCATAAAGAGAAAATGACAAAGAAACGGACGGGCATTTTTGTTTGTGTCGGTTCTAAATAGGACCAGCGGCACTCTATTAGCAGTCAAGTGCTCAAGAACAAGTTCAAAGGGTTGCAGTTGTAGTGGTGTACTACGTATTAACGATTTCACAATTATTCGTGATAATATCTCCCTGGTCGCCATTGTAATCAAGCACGGTATCTACACCATCGCCACAATTGAATTGATCAGCATCAGAACCACCTTCCATAATATCATTTGCTGAACCACCGAAAAACTTATCCTTTCCTGACCCGCCGAACAGAAAATTATCTCCATCTCCTGCAATTAGAATATCATTTCTTCCTCCACCAAGTATGTGGTCATCACCGGCTCCTCCTTGAAGGATATCGTCGCCGAACTCCCCTAAGAGGCTGTCATCGCCATCGTTTCCGTAAATTACATCATCCCCATCCCTGCCTTCCACGTCATCATTTCCTGCTAAAGCAGATATGATATCTCGTTCATCTGAACCGTTTATCATGTCATCACAAATGGTTCCTGTTATAGTATTTCCGTCTTTTTCGATTTCGGGCTCTTCTGGTTCGACCGTATTACTAACACATCCAGCAGTTGATGTTGAAGTCTCAGTATCGGAAGATGCAGTAGAAGGGCTATTTGGCTGTGCAGCAGGTTCAATTGAATTCTGCCTTGACTTTCCCTCTTCTTCCCTGTCCTGTTCTTCCCTGTCCTGTTCTTCCCTGTCCTGTTCTTCCCTGTCCTGTTCTTCCCTGTCCTGTTCTTCCC
>JALZGI010000372.1 GCA_030861105.1 Thermoproteota archaeon | reverse complement strand
TGGTAGCAGAGAGATTAGTGTCAAGATCACCCTCGTTGGTAGCAGTAACAATAATAAAATTGATAAACACACCACTGAAAAAGATCTTAGTGATACCTCAGTAGAGATTCTATGGGATGAGATATCAAAGATCGGCGATATCGTACTACTAAGTAACGAGTTACGCAATTCTCGTTCTCGAGATTCCTCTGCGGCCCCAGTCACGGGAAAATGTTCATCATGTGGTCATCAAAATGAGAAAGACGCAGCTTTTTGTGAAGAGTGTGGGAATAAATTACCATGAACACGAGCCTATTTTTTTATTTAGACATTTAGTTCCTCAATTTTGTTCATTTTTTGAGCCCTATTCTCACGTCTGCCACACGTACACCCTTTCCTTTCTCCAAAACTAGGAGAGGATTTATGTCGAACTCTTCGATCTCAGGAAAGTCAGTTATTAATTGGGATAATCTCTGTATGCAATCCACTAGCCCAGGTATATCTGAGGGGGGCTCGCCTCTGATACCTTTTAGTAATTTAATTGCCCTTATAGATTCAATCATTTTCTGAGCCTCATGTTCGTCGACAGGTGCTAATCTAAAAACGACGTCCTTAAGTATTTCAACATAAATGCCTCCGAGACCGACCATAATCAATGGACCGAATAATGGGTCTTTTTTTGCACCAAGAATTATTTCTTTTGCGGATGTTATCATTTCCTGTACAAGTATGCCTTTGATTTGTGCGTCCGACTTGTATTTTTTGGCATTATCTAATATATCTTTGAAAGCTGCTCTGACTTCATTATCGTTTTTCAGTCCAACTTTAACTCCTCCCGCGTCAGACTTATGTATAATATCAGGGGAGGCTATTTTCATCACAACTGGATATCCGATTTCATCCCGAGCAGCTCTTACACACTGTTCCTCGGTAGATCCAAGAAAGCTTTTAGGCGTCGAGAATCCATAAGAAGTGAGTACTTCATAACCTTCTTCCTCCAATACATTCTTTCGACCCTGTTGTATGATGTTACTAAAAACTGCTTTCACCCGCTCCTTGTTCACTTCAAATTCGCGAGGTCTGGCTCTGGGTGAGCGTAACCAATCCCTATAACCGTACATTGCATTGAGTGTTTTTATCGCTGGTTCCGCGTACATAAAATGTGGTATATTTCCATCAGAAAGAATTTGCTTATTTTCAGTTCCTTCAGCAAGCCCCATCAGTGCAGCTAACATAGTCTTTCCTGTATTCTTTGATGCTTTCACGATTGTTCGTGCTAATTCATTGTAATCTAGTGTAGCAGACGGGGTACACATCGTGACCACAGATCCCACATTTTGATTCGACAGTACTTCTGCTAGAACTTTTTCAAAGCGGCCATAATCTGCATCACCTACTATATCCACGGGATTTCTCGCCGATCCATGCGGCGGTATAACCCTTGCAATTGCCTCACCAGACGAAGATATATCAGCCATTTTCAGCCGGTACTTTGAGCAAGCATCAGTAGAAATAATTGCGGGTCCCCCAGCATTCGACACTATTACTACCCCACCTTGATCTGGAGGTACTGGTTGCTTTGAAAAAGCAGTAGCAAGATCAAATAAATCCTGCATTGTGTCAACCCGTATTACACCAGATTGAGCAAACAATGAATCATAAATTTCATCAGAACCCATCAAAGCCCCAGTGTGCGACATCGCGGCCTTGGCTCCTTCCGGTGTGCGACCGGCTTTTAATACAATAATTGGTTTCTTGTTTTCTGTTGTTATTTTTTTGGCTATCTCCATAAATCGTCTTCCGTCATGTATATCTTCTAGATACATAACTATAACTTTGGTTTCTACATCTTCGGATAGCAATTCCAATATATCATTTTCATCCATGTCTACTTTGTTTCCCATACTAATTACTTTAGAAAAACCAATTCCTTGGGCAATTGCATCTTCCACTGTGGCCGCGCATATTGCACCGCTTTGAGAAACTAGGGCGATTCCACCGAATTTTGGTGTTATTTTCAGAAAGGTTGCGTTCATCAAATTATGCTGTGAGAGGCTCATGATCCCAAGACAATTTGGCCCTATAATCCTGATGCCGTATTTTTTACCTATGGATGATATTTCCCTTTCTAGTCTTGCTCCTTCCTCATCAACCTCCTTAAATCCTGCCGAAACAATAATTGCGCCCCCGATCTTTTTCTTTCCTACTTCTTCCATCACTGCAGGGACGATTTTGTTTGGAGTTGCGACTATTGCAAGATCAACTTCTTCTGGCAGATCTAAAACACTCTTGTATGCCCTAATTCCAAAAACGGATGGGTTTGATGGAGTAATTGGATAGATCTTACCCTTGAAACCATTAATAATGTTAGAAAATATAGCTTTTCCAACACCAGGCTTTTCAGATGCCCCTATGATAGCGATAGAATGTGGAGCCAGAAAATTGATCTTTGACGATATGGGATTAAAGGAGGAGGAAGATGTTGAAGATAAGGAGGATGGAGAGGAGCTACCAGTTACCAATGGCATAGAAAAATTATGCAATGGTACTTATAAATGCCTTTATACCACTCAGCTAATTCTATGGAAAATAAAAGAAAGCCTTTTAATCTAAAGTATACAAAATTCTGATTTATTGAATGAGATAATTGGCAATACCGTTGATTCTGAAATGGGCAATCTCATAGTCGATCTTCAGAAGCTAATTAGGCAACCAAGCGTTTCTGCAAAAAACCAAGGAATTATAGATTGTGCTTCTCTTGTTGCAAATATTATGGACAAGGCAGGCATTGCCTCTCAATTACTATATCCCAGTCGCATCCAAGATGGTCGTCCAAGTTATGGTAACACCGCCAATCCCATTGTATATGGAGAAGTTAAATCTAAGACAAATCCAAATGGAAAGACCATTCTATTCTATAACCACTACGACGTTCAACCCGAGGATCCCGTTGAGCTGTGGGACAGGGATCCGTTTAGCGGAGTGGTTGAAGGCAATTATATTTTTGGCCGCGGCGCCTCCGATGATAAGGGTGAGTTGATTACACGCATAAAGGCGGTAGAATGTTTTCTAAAAAAAACAGGTGACGTACCATGTAACGTTAAGTTTATTGTGGAAGGAGAGGAAGAGATTGGGAGTAAACATATCTCAGCATACCTTCAGCAATATAGGGATATGTTTGCATGCGATGGTATAATTTGGGAATTTGGTTATGTGGACGAAAAGAACAGGCCGATTATAAGTCTTGGAATGAAGGGTCTTCTGTACGTAGAGCTCATAGCGAAGGGACCCTCAAGGGATGCTCACTCAAGCTTAGCGGTTCTGATAGAGAACCCCGCCTGGCATCTTATTAGGGCATTGAATAGTATGCGTGATAATACTGGAAGAATTTCGGTGAAGGACTGGTATAACGAAGTCAGGGATTTTTCTGGTCAGGATATTTCGCTTATTGAAAGAGAGCCCTTCGACGAAGAATATTTCAGAAAAGAATACGGTATTAAAAAATTCGTAAACAATATTTCCGGAACTGAAACTCAGAAAGCCCTGGTTGGGAATCCTACATGCAATATAGCAGGCCTTCTATCGGGATATATTGGTGAAGGTGCAAAGACCGTACTTCCATCGGAAGCTATGGCCAAACTTGACTTTAGGCTCGTACCTGAAATGGTTCCAGAAAGACAATTCGAACGTATACAGCGGCACTTGGAAGAAAACGGGTTTAAGGAAAACGGGGTTGCTGTCAGGTTCATTCATGGAGAAGCAGCAGCAAGAACATCAGCCACAGATCCCTTTGTAATTACAGTCCACAATGCAGTTAAAGAAATTTTCGGTTCTGTAATTACCAATGTCTCTTCAGCTGGAACCGGACCTATGCATTCATTTAGTGAGATCCTGAAAAGCCCATGCGTTTCGGTAGGCAGTACTTATGTATATGCAAAAATACATTCACCAAACGAGTTCGCACGAATAGATCTCTTGAATAATGCTACCAAATGTGTGTGTAATATCATGGAAAAGTTTGCCAATTCATGATAGTATGCAAGTTCTTGTAACCTACAATTCCAGGAAGTATAGTTATTTGTCAGTAAAGTGGTTTGACTTGTAAATGTG
>JALZGI010000358.1 GCA_030861105.1 Thermoproteota archaeon | reverse complement strand
GGTTCTATCCCACTCTTTCGAGTTAGTTCGTCTGCGTTTCCTCTTATCGCAGTCATAAACTTATTTTCTATTTCGCGCTGCAATTCTGCACTGCCAATACCTCGAAGCAATTGTGATCCTTTTATTGTTTGGCGTAATTTTGCATCTTCAGCTATGGAGATTGCTGATCTGTACAGTCCGATAAGTATCAAGAAGGAAAAAGGACCTACTAGAGATACATTTAGTATTCCAAATGGCGGATAGCCTGCTCCAGTTATTGTCGCACCTGCTGCAACAAAGAAAAGGATGACGCCATATCCTGTGATTATCATGTAATCTCTGACTCTAGTCTGTTCCTTAATAGATCTTGCAATAGAATAAAATGCAAGACCGAAGAGTATCAAAGCTGCTATTGCAGAAAAAATAATGACCAGTAATGGAATAATTGCAGAAGCTAAAGTTCCTGTAGGATTGGGCGGATTCAGAGTCTGATAGAATGCGACATAAAAACCCATGAAAAACAATATGGGAGTAGTTACAAGAATCCAAAATCTTAGCTTCCCTACTCTTCTAATATTGTGATACAAAAGTATGATTGTGCCACCCCACGCTAAAAGATAATATGCATTTAGAGAAACAGCCTGTAGGGTGGCCACAATATTCATTGGGTTGTCAGCAGGAAAATTGCCTACGGCTATCGTTTCAGATTCTGGAGTGATTATGGGGGGTTTGGTAATGAGAATGGCATCAAAAAGAATAAGGGAATCAAATGCATTGATAGCGATCAAAGTCGCGGCCAAACCGTACAATAGGACTACAAGAGTCCTGCTTATCTTAAACCAAGAAAATAACCAATACGCAAGCACACCTGTCAAGCAACCTGCAAGTCCATAACTAATTGTGGCGTTAACTGCAAGTAATACAGTGGTATATTGGAAGGAATAGATTATTTGTACGATTATAGTTAATACCACCGCCGCGAGAATATATTGAACTGCAGTCACGATTTTTTCAATTAGATTGATAGAGAACCGCTTTGTTTCACTTTCCTTATTTTTCGCCTTAACCATTCCAAGTATAAAGAATTGTCCAAAAATGTATATTGCAGATACTGCGACAAAGAGGGATATTCCGCTTAGTGAAGTCGTGAACTCTTTAAATATGTCCGGAGCGAGGCTAATGATGAGTTCTACAACCTGGGCAATTAAGATAATCACAAATATTGGAAATAACTTTCGATTGTCAAATACATGAATGCGAAACATGCTTGGAGCATTTATCCGAGTCAACACTCAGTCCCTCCAATTTACTGTTAATTGGAATTATTTATGAATTAGTCTCTGCTTTTGTAGCTAAGAGACAGTCTGCTTTAGCAAATGTTGATGAATGCCTGAACTGCCTGTTTTCTGGATCTTCGAAAACTTTATGCCCAAAATACTGACTACTTCCATCGGGTTTTATGTCAGCTATTTTATATCATCTATATTACGTCTTCCATCACCCTGCCACTAAAACTATTCGCTTTGAAGTTCTACCGTTTGCTTGTGTGATTCAGTTATTTATCAAATGAAACAAGGATAGTTATTGAATAGAGAAACAGGTATGAAATACCTGTCTTTCTACCGACACGCCTCAAAAAAGAATTTTATCAATCGTCACTTAGTTCATTTGAGCAATAACGTTTTTTTCTGCAATATTGAAGCCCAATGAAGAGTTCCCGGCAAGGACAAGCTCTGCCGAAAGCAAAGGAGATGATATATGCAATCACAGATGCTTAGACACGGGAGAACTCTACAGGAATAAAATCAGACTCCTTCCGTTTTATTGCATTTTGAATCTCAAATGTAAATGCACCATGCTAATGTTAGAAAAATAAAAAAATTAGAAGAAGCACCGGCGTTTTTCTTGCTTCTTCTTATGCCAGCCTTCTTGCTCGTTTAAGTTACCGCCAATCACTCTGATACGTACCAACTGAAGGACTTGACTGCTGTTTGGTCACTGCGAGGTTCTAATACGCTAAAGGTATATTCTCCAGGAGGAAGCCCTGAAAAGTTAACTGGCTTGCCGCTGCAATATGCGGGTAATAAGTTAATTGAACAGATCAATTCTGTGCTATGTTTGCTGTCTGAGTAACCTGTTATAGTCATCTCACCTGATTTAGTCATACCATTATGCTCAATTAGAGTTCCTTTGCCATCTGTTGCTTTTAACGATGCTGTCATATCAGCGGGTCTTGCTGCATCATAGCCGCTATCCTTAATGCTGCTAGAACTCTTAATGTCAGTATAAAAAGTGGCAAGTCCCAGTAAAGTTATGCCAGTCAGTGCTACTGCTCCTACTGCAACAGCCAGCAGAAACATCATTGTACCTCTTCTTTTACTGTCTTTGTTTGTCTCTAACACAATTGATGGTCCCGCGGTCAAAGACTGGTCTCCAGTTAATTTTCTTGGGAGCATTTCTTTGCTCATGGTACTATGTATCGGTGACAGGAAGATTAGATCTGCTTGAAATACGATGTTTCAAATAATAGAGTTTACAAATTAAGAACTCGTCTAGATCACAGATAATAAATCATTATTAGTTATTATAATCAATAATTTCACATTGTTATAATAACTACTAAGAGAGAGAGTGTGCTTCATTGAGTGTATTGATAGAGATGTCCATCAAACAAGCATAGGTTTGTTCTCCCTATTTCCATCCCGACCCATAATTTCTTGGAGGTAGACATATACATGATTATCCACGCTTGAAAACCTAAATCTCCCTACAGTTGCCGCTTTTATACTGTAATTTCTATAATCTCAGATAAAAGATTCACACATGTGGATTCAATAACGCCTCTTACTTGTATAATCTATGTCATCTTTTTATGCCCCAGCTATTAGCATTGCTTATGTAAAAACATGCTGCACAGTTAATTCGTCATGACATTAGCAATGACGCACTCGTCAGCGTCATCGGCGGCAGCATACACAAAGGAAGAAGATGCCACTGCAGAGATTGCGCGACCCTTACAAGACCTCAAAAAAAGGTGTAGATATTGTGGATTTGAACATTTTGATGACTTTGATTTGAAGTTTCATGAAGATATACATAAACAGAATTGGGAAGAGAAAGAGATTAGACAGCAAGAGCGTCAGGAATACGAAACCTTCTGTGAAGACAATGATAGCAGTAGTTCTCCATTCGAGAATACCGTAAGGACATTCTTTGAATTGGGAAGTGCTCAAAGAATAGCCATTATATTCAAAATCGCAGAATCAAAATGCAACCTTGCAAGACTTTCAAAGGATTTAGACTCTACTATGCCTGAGGTTCGCAGAAATCTAGTTAGGCTTACTAATAGTGGATTTATTGAAAGAGAGTCTGATGGGACATTCGTCCTTACAACTTTTGGTA
>JALZGI010000352.1 GCA_030861105.1 Thermoproteota archaeon | reverse complement strand
ATCTTAGGTCAAACATGGGATCTCCTGTTCCAGGTGTTATAGGTCTCCCTTCATGGTCTGTTGAAGCCGCTGCATCTATTACGTGAATTAAAGCATCAGCCTGCCTTGAATCATCCAAAAACTTGTTTCCAAGTCCCTTTCCCATAGAAGCTCCTGGAATGAGACCGGCAATGTCCATAAGCTTGACAGGAATAAACCTTATCCCATCGATGCATAATGAATGGATTGGCTTATCTTGTACACCAAATTCTCTACATACACATCCAACTCGGGCGTAGGCTACTCCTACATTTGCAGAGATTGTTGTAAATGGATAATTTCCACACTGGACATTAAGATCAGTCGCGGCATTAAAAAATGTGGACTTGCCAACATTTGTTTTTCCGATCAGACCAAGAAGCATTTCTTACTATTTGGTATGTGCCCAGTTTAAATTGTTAAGTATCGTATCTTTTTAATTCCACCCACTATCCTTGGGCCTCGATTTGTATGTTTTCACCACCATGACTATGAAAGGGAAACGAAAATATTTGATATACATCATAATAGCAGACTAGTCAAGACTTTTATTCGATATTTGCGTAAAGCCTGCGGAGCCGCTTGGTTTGGCGGGTATTATTGCCCTCAACAGCTTAGATTCTACCATTGATAATGATTCCATCATAGGTCTTCTTGCACATTCAATGCGTCTCCTTCAACATAGGGGAAAGGCTTATTGGAAGATGATTCTGGGTCACAACAGCTTATCCAAGGAAGGCTCCTTGCCTACCGATGATTCAATCATGAAGGCAGCTCGTAGAGAGAAACTTCATGGCAGTATGGCAATAGGCTACCTGTCAAAAAGATCTCCGCAATTTCACAGTTTCGATATTCTTCATGTTGCCTTGGACGGTTTTTTTGTTGATACAGAAAAGCTTTACCTGCATCCAGAAATTGATGAGGCAAAAGAACTTGATTCGTTGTACAAGGTGTATCATATCTTTACCAAGTTTCTAATAAAGAAGCACCATCCGGAACGAGCGATACAGTTCCTTGACCGGCATTTAAGAGGTAATTTGATAGTAAAGACGGATAATGAAGTTTTTGCATATCGAAATAGTACAGGTTTTAAACCACTTGTACATGCAACAAGTGACGACAAAACACTAAGCCTTGTAGCCTCGGAAAATTGCCTACGGACATCATTTGTGCGTATGAATTTTGGAGACGTGGCTCCAGGCCAATTAGTAAGACTGAGTCCTGATACAGGACTTGAAATCGTCGCTGAACTACCGAACAATATTATAATGATCGATCCGTTTGAGTTTATAAGAGAGAGCCATGTTGCGTCGACTCTTCTCGGAAGAAGTTTATACGCGATTAGGAAAAACATAGGCAAGGAGCAAGCTAATTTCTTGTCAAAAGACTTAGATGTTCAGTCAATTTTTGCCGAACCTGACTACACTCGTCCTATGGGTTTAGGCTTCAATCTTGAGCTTCAAAAGCAAAACGGAAATTTGGAAATTTCAGAAGGTATCATAAAAGACAGATATGATGATTCAGACCATATGATTGACTTTTCAGAGCAAGTTAGCAAGAATAAATTGCTTACGACGGGTAACTCTCTGAAATTTATCATAGGCGGGCTAGTACATGCGAGGAATGTGGCAACCATTCAGGGTACAATTCAGACTGGAGGAACAGCCAGGGAGACAATCCATTATCTCCGTGCAGCCAATGCCAAGCGTATAGAAATAATTGTAAGCTACGTTGTAACGATCGATGGTAGACAAGTCGGACTATATACACAAAATAGGGACCTGGTAGCAAATAAGTTTGTGGGCAGCGTTACGAGCTTGGAGGAGCTTAATTCGAAAATTGCTAAGGAGATAGGAGCAGACGCTGTTTACTATAATTCGCCAGCAATTCTTGCAAGGGGAATAGGTCTTCAAGAACACGAGCTTTGGTTTCCGGAGTGGGTGAGGTTTTTGGATTATCGCAGGTCATAGTTATGAAATCATCTGGGTTCGTATGCGGCAATATGTTTTCCCCCTGCGGCTTGGCTTTTATAACTAATTTTTTATGTGATTCGCCGATGTAATAATGTGACCCTAGATTTGAACCTTAAATTGTTGCTATCCTTTGTTCATAGTTAGTCTAAAGAATTCCTGATATAGTTTATGCCTTTTACCCTAGTCATGAAGGCAATTCCATCTCCTCTAGCAGTGAGAATTCTACTTGTTTTAACCTGCGCTACGTTTCTGCTGTCGCTGAGAATTGCCTATGGGGAAGAAGACAAGGAGGAATCCGACCAATTGATGGAGAAAGTAAAACAAACGATAAAGCAGAGCGAGGAATGTGAGGACGGTTCTCTCTGTAAGCAAGCAGCCGAAAATAACTTGATATTGTGTCCAATGGGCTCCACTTGTGTCTTCATGACAAACGATTTCGTACCCTACAATTTGGCTGTTCCAAGGTGACAGAAGCCATCATGATAAAATACGTCAGCTCGGCTTTCTTCGAACGCACCAATCTAAATCATTCCTGTTAAAAAGAGAAAAGCGCAGTCAGTAGATAACAATGAACACAGTTAGCCTTATGCTTATAGATACTAGCCAATTTCATTAAAAAAATTTCTCACTATTTGCCTTTGGTCGTCTTCCATCCTAACAAATGCCTCGATAAGCTCTTTTTCAATTCCAATCTGTTCTGATATTACACTTCGTAGTTTATCGACATCGAGGGGTGTGATGCTGTCTATCAGCCCGTTGCTATAAGCATAGATATATTCGTTTACAACTTTAAATGCAAACCTCGGGGCTTTCTTTATTAGGAGTAGTAATCCGGTTATAATATTACTCTCAGTGCTGGTCTTGACGGGTATCAGTTCTAGATATTTTTCCAAGATTTTGGTTCTTTCCTCGCCAACCTCCTCGATCGAAGAGGCAACCAGCAATCCAGTTTCAGTAAGCTCGTAAAAGGGCACCCCTTCTAGCTGAAGTGCCCTTGGTCCCCGGCGCAGCGGAAGTCTCCCTCCTTCTCTTATCACGCCTGAAGGAATCAATGCTTCGTCAAGGTCCCTGAAAATGCCTGAGTATATGTTCTGCCATAATATGCCATGTTTCCTTGCTATTACATGCGCAATAGACGTCCTAGTTCGAAATTCAGGGCTTTGTTCAACTGCCAGGTGAGCTATTATGCCCCGCTGTCTCTTCGCCTCTCCTGTAAACCTGTCTTTCCTAGTTTTAAAAGTGTCGAAAATTGCAATATTATGTTTGCTCTGTTTCAAATGTAATCACATGTACATTAGCGGGTATAGGGGTATACACGATGTTATTTTAAGATGTTGGTTTAACTTTATTCTAGTAAATTCCATGGTTACAAGTACCCGCTCACTTTATATGATGCGGAAAAGAGGGATTCAGCTTCCTCTGATGGACTCGTGAAGTAGGCCCGAAGCAATAAAGTTCTAACCTTATTATACTGACAACAGTTCCAACACGATGATCCAATAGTTGAAAAAATCTAGCATACAATCCCGGAAAGTCAAATATACACGCAGGAGCATCTTTACCAGCGCAGGTAACGAATTCGACATACTTTAGGATTATGATATCTAAAAGATGACCTGTAGAAAATAGATGAAGTGAAGGAGGGATCAAAGACTCACTATTTAATACCATAATAGTTAATGGTGATTCTTTTATTTGGTGTCAGTGTGCTTCAGATCAACTTACATGAAACATAGAAGTAGACTGGAAATAATCTCTCTAATTCTTGACATTGCTACTCGTAAGGAAGGAGTAACACAGAAAAAGATCCTTTACCGAGCATATCTGTCTTATCAACACCTCAAGGAGTATCTATCATTGTTGCAGGAAAATGGTCTTATCAATTACCAAGAGGAAGCCAGAGTATATAGGACAACAGAAAAAGGAATGCATTTTCTGAGCCTGTATGGTCGGCTAAATGACGTTGTTGCAATGACAAATAACATAATCATTAAGTAATCTAGCATCCATCGTCTACATGGCGATAATAATGTTGGTATAGTCCTTATTGACAGGCCTAGTACACACTTTGGATCGAGTGTACGGTAGTTTATTAGGACGTAAACCTATAGGCAATGAATGGGAGACAGACTAAAGAACCTGAGACAGAGCACCTCAGATGCTTTGGAAATTATTCGGCAACTCGGCTCTCCTGAAGTTCATGCATCATTAGAGAAAATACACCGAACTACTATGGAAGCAAAGGAGATCATGGAATCCGTGCGCAGTCCAGAAATGGTAAAAAACATTGACAATATCCGCCTTACTGCAGAATCCATAGAAAATATGTCTAAAAGATTAGAAACTCTAGTTTCAGAACTTATGAGGACTCGGATCCTAGAGAGGATAGCTGAAACACTCGTCACCGTTCGTGAAGCCCTAGCTTCATCCGAAAATAGAAATAATATGAGTGAATTAACTGCCGCCATTAGAGAAGCGATTTCTTCCCTTACAGCGCTGATAGACGAACTAAGACTCACAGTCCACGAATCCAAGAAAGCGGGATTTCTTCGCGACACTGGCGAATTGGTGAAAGAGACATCGGATCTGTACCGAACCATGAAAGACTAAGACCAATCTAACCTTACTACCTGTTCATCAGGGTAATTTCTCCGGTTTGCGAGACATAGCTAGACATCTTGGTCTCTTGGCTGCTATATCCGTCTATCAATCAAGGTGTTCCTTTTATAGCATGAGTTACTATCTATTTTTATGTCAAACAATGAGACAAGCCCTTCCACCTCGAACAGTCCAAGAATAAAATCTTTAAAGGATATGACTCCAGAACAAGCAGCAGACTCCATTAAGAGTGTAGCAAAGACAATACGGGAGTCCTCAAGCAAAATGAGAGAAGCCGTCAAGGCTGTACGTCAAAGTGGAGCAATTGATGAGCTTACTGAAGCAGTCAGAGAGGCCACTATAGCAGCTCGAGATACCGTCAAGGAGATCAGTGACACCGCTAAGGATATGAGAGAGAGGGGTGTGATACGAGAAACAATCAATGCTGCTGAAGAAGTGAACCTCGCAGCTCGCGAGACAGCGCGCACAGTAAGAGAAACAGTTAGCAGAAAAGATTATTCAGAGTTGGGA
>JALZGI010000347.1 GCA_030861105.1 Thermoproteota archaeon | reverse complement strand
GCTTATGAAAGGGGACGGGGGAATCACTGATATAAGCACGTTTAAGAAAAAACCGATCTTCACGGTTCTTTCAGGACCCGCGGCCAGCGTTGCTGGCGCCCTCCTCCATTTGCGCATCTTAAACGGAGTATTTATTGAAGTCGGCGGCACATCCACAAACATTTGCATCATTAAGGATGGGAAACCCGAAATGCGCTACGTCACTATTATGCAACACCCAACGTGTATACGTTCTCTTGACGTTCGAGTCGCAGGCGTGGCGGGTGGGTCCCTAGTCAGATGGTCTGGCAGAAAAATTACTGATGTAGGCCCTCGGTCGGCCCATATAGCTGGGTTGCAGTATTCGTGTTTTGCCGATCCTTCAGAACTTGAAGGGGGACAGATAATAACATTCGCACCTAGGAGCGGAGATCCAATTGACTACATCGCGATACAGGGTAACGGAGGCAAAATGTTTGCGATCACAAACACTTGCGCTGCTAATGCTATAGGATTAGTCCCAAACTCAGACTACGCATACGGAAACCCTGAAGCTGCAAGGTTGGCGATGTTCATACTTGGTCAAAGAATTTCTTGTTCCGTCGATGAGACAGCCAATATTATACTTGATAGATCGTCAAAAAAAATTCTGGAGCTAATGGAACCTATGATAAAGGAATACAGGCTGAAGAAGGAAAATGTCGTGCTTGTGGGCGGAGGCGGGGGTGCTTCTGTGCTGGTGCCCTATCTTGCACGAAAACTCGGAATCAGATACAATATTCCTCGTTCTGCTGAAATAATTTCATGTATCGGGGTGGCGGCTGCTCTTGTATATGAGGAACGAGAAAAAACCATCAATGAACCTTCTGCGGAAGACACCTCCTCCTTGATGGATGAAGTAAGAGAGGCCGCCCTTGCACGTGGAGCATCGCCTGAGTCTCTGACCTTGCAATCTACCTATATCACTGAACGGTCTGTTCTGAGGGCCACAGCCTCGGGAAATCTCAGTCTTAACATAGGAGCCACGGAAAAAAAGGAAATAAATGAAGAAGAAGCGAGAACTATGGCTTGTGAGCTGTTAGGGGTGTCAGAAGGGGTAAATCGAATTTTTGAGATGCAGAACTACCACGTCTTTGCCTGCGAAATCAACAAAAGGAAACTGTTTTTAAGGTCAAGAATACGCCCCCTACTTGTCTTTGACAAGTACGGAACGTTAAGATTGTCAGTGGAAAATGCTGAAGTATTCAATGGTTCTCCAGACGTAGTCTTAGAAAAGCTGAAGTCAGTACTTTTGAGGCCGGAAAGTATGAAATACAAATCCGAGGGACTTGCTCCTCAAGTCCATATTCTGGTAGAGTCAAAGATCGTTGATTTCTCAAGTTTGACCGCTAGGGATCAGATAATTAAGGCGGTCACAAACGAGCTTCAATCTCTAGCAACAGCCCAACAGGTTGCGGCAGTTATCCATCTCTAGAAAAAAGATCCCCGTTTGCCTTTGCTTACATAGCTGCAACTTTAGTAGATTTCCGGGGTGTGGTGTGTTTAAAGTGTTAGCAACTGGATCAGTTCCTTCCCAATAGAGAATTCTCCAAAGTCGCTGGGAAAAAGCCGTTTTGTGACAGCAAGGCAGAGCGTAGTATAAAAAGAACTGGCCCTGCGAAGTTGGTTCGTAGAGATAGTTGTCCTCGACTATTAATTGAAAAAGTTAGATTAATAATCTCAAATGCCCGATCTAGTTCAGGAGTCCGTGTGATTTACTTGCTATAAAATCACTCCAAAAGATATTGGAAATAAATGGAAACTTGAAACAAATTAAATCGTTAGGGAAAAATAGCGAAATAATGTCAAGGCTCAAAAAATTTAGACGCTGTTCATAACAATATACAACAAGCTTTGAAAAGAATTAGACCTTTTTTGATGATCTGGAACAGTACAAGGAAGACGGAGTATCAATTCTCGATATTGCACAGGTCAGGAACGACCTGAAGGAGATATTGGACACCGTTGGCTGCCCAGGAAGACGTTTGTCGCATTAAAGCTTTTGGTCTCTGAACTGAAACCAGGGGGCCGATGTAGTTCTATAGCGCCGTCAAGGTTTTTATGAACGCGTCAGACAAAGGATTGACTAGGATACTGTTTGAGAGATTTAGCCGTTATTGCAGGGCCATCTTCACCCGAGCTGGCGTCCAGAGTCGCTACAAATCTTAGTTCTCAACTCGTCACTGTTAAGGCAAGGGTTTTCTCTGACGGAGAATCTAAGATACAAATGCCAAACGTCAAAGGTAAATATTGTGTAATAATTCAGTCACTATACCCTCCATCTGACCGTCACTTCCTGCAGACTCTTATGATTACTCAAAAGTGCTTAGATGATGGGGCCGAAACAGTATGCAACGTTTCACCGTATATGGCCTATGCTCGACAAGATAGAGCGTTTGTTGAGAACGAATTTCCCACAATGTCCCTCGTCGCCAAGTTATTTGAGGCAGTAGGAACCACGCGTGTAGTTGCACTAGACATTCATAGTTCAAAAGCTTTATCCTATTTCACGATTGAAGCGACTAATGTTTCTCCTATTCCGGTTATGGCGGAATACGTAAAGTCAAATCTTCATTTAGAGAAGCCTATAGCCGTTTCACCTGACGTTGGTGGGAGGAAGAGAGTGGAAGACTTTTCTACAATATTGGACATTGACTTTATTACTTTAGAAAAAACTCGCGACAGAAATTCGGGAGAGGTATTCATTGACTATAATAAAATTCCAGATATCGTTTCCCGAAGAGATATCGTTATCTTGGACGATATCATCAGTACAGGAAGCAGTATCATTAAGACGACCGAAATCCTCAGAAAAAGGGGCTGCGGAAAGATTTATGTCCTGTGTACTCATTCATTAATGGCCGATGAGAGCTTCTCAAGGATATTAGAAGCTGGCGCGCAAAATGTAATTTCAACTAATTCCATACCAAATAGGTTTGCGCAAATTGATATAGCTCCAACTCTGGCCTCCTGTATTCGTAATAGAAGATGATCGGAAGTCAACTCTTGACATCCACATGAACAAAAATAATCTGAACTACGTTAGTAGATAACAATAAAAATCTCTTTCAGAAAAAAACGTTTACGCAATGGTTAAAATGAGGATCTTGTTCTTGGGCACATCTGCTGCAGTTCCGACAGCAAAGAGAGGTCTATCCTCAGCCGTGATTATACGTAATGGGGAACTACTCGTTTTTGATACGGGTGAGGGAATGCAACAGAATTTCATCAGATCAGGATTGGGAATTAACAAGAAATTAAAAATCTTTATCACCCATATGCATGCTGACCATTGCCTAGGTGCGTTAGGACTATTGCAGACCTTGTCGCTGCTAGGAAGACAGGCCCCCATAGACATTTTCGGTCCCCCAAATTTTGCTGAGTTTGTAAAGGCCAGCGTAGATTTTTTATCTTTTGGTTTGAACTTCGAGGTACGGATCACCTCTATAAAAAATGAAGGAGTGGTCGTAAAAGAGAGAGACTATCTTGTCAGTTGTTGCGAGGCGCAGCATGTCTTCCCTACCTATTCATTTTGTTTGAGTGAATTTGAAAGGACAGGAATTTTTAATATAGATAAAGTAAAGAGTCTAGGAATTCCAGAGGGGCGTCTATATAAGAGACTACAATGTGGAGAAGACATACTCTATGGTGGGATGCGAATTCTGTCATCACAGGTTACTGGTCCAAAAAGACCAGGCCGAAAGGTGGGCATCTCGTCAGACACACGACCTACAGGTAAACTTACCAATTTCTTCAGAAATTGTGATTTGTTGGTATTTGACTCGACGTACTCCCAGGACCAATGGCAGAGGGCGAAAGACAGACTCCACTCTACGGCGGCAGAGGCCGCTGTGCTGGCCCAAAAGGCCTATGTGAAGAAATTGGTATTGACACATTTTAGCGCCCGCTATAGTGACACTGCACATCTTGTGAAGGAAGCTAACGCATTCCATAATAATGTTGAAGCGGCCGAAGACATGAAGACCATAGACATTCCATATGCAGATGTGTGTTAATGCTAACTTGCCTGAATGGGGGTGGGAGAATAACTAAATAAAAAGAGGCAGGTTATAACTAACCGTATACGAGACTATATCTCGGTTCTGTTCATCTACCAAGTACGCTAAACAGTCGAAGTCTCCCTGGCTCTAGTCTTTACTGATGGTCTTTCAGAGACGTCTGCAGATCCCAACTC
>JALZGI010000324.1 GCA_030861105.1 Thermoproteota archaeon | reverse complement strand
TATCTAACCAGATGTCTTCTATCTCAATTGATTCTTCGTCATCCCATCCAAACGACATTTCCTCGTCTACTTGAGGTTCAAAGTCTTTATCCATTATATGTTTATGCTTGACGGGAAACATAAAGTTCACTGGTAATTTATTAAATAGGTTTTCCTTAAATGGAATCGGTTCCACAACTTGGCATCATACCTTTATTATTGTGGCAGAAAGAGCATCGATATATAGATGTCTGAAAAAAGGTAAAACTAAAGTCTAGGAGGCTTTCTAATGCAGTCTCAGATTAGGGGTCAGGATTATAGGATGCTAGATTAGTGGGGTACCAGTCTAAATTATGAAATAATAGGAAATCAAGTATACTCGACACAATGACTTCTACCTGCATTGGTAAGACGAATATTTCCATTGGGGAGTCTCTCGATATAATGTGTTTCCCTTTCAAAGGATCTGAGAAACCTTTTGATGTATCCTCTTTCAAAAGCCTGAATAGTCGGTATGTCAGATATTGCCACATTTCTTCCCTCCGGCATTTGGCATAGTTCCCTCATTATATTATTTTTCAGAATTCTCATGTCTCGTTCAGGGTCATCCACGCTAATATTTGCCCAGCCGACACCTACGCTAGATGGCAGTTCTTGTTCCTCCCCCGATGTCATCTGTAACAATATATGGCAACTAACTATATAATATAGTTAATCTTCTTCAGTTCATTGTCCACTGTGGGGAATGGATTTCTTGATGAACTTAGGACAGCGTACACCAATTTTTTGGATCAAAGAAAACATTTGGACAACAAGACATCGAGTATGATTGGAATATCTGGAACTATAAGTACCCTGCTGTTTGGCTTCGGAACATTTACACTGACCAGAATTGATCCCAAATACAATTTGCTGCCCTTTGCCTCCGGTATCCTGATCTTAGCAATAATTATGATTGTAGCCTCGGCATTACTCTCTCTTTGGGCGTTCAAAACAGAAAGGTATCTTCAAGTTTTATCCAAAACAATATTCTTCATAGGTAAAAATATCGATGAAAGAAGTGTTCAGCAGTGGGAAAATGCCAATCCTGAAGTGTTACAAAAAAGAATGGTACGTGACTACATCAGATGTAATCGCGTAAATAGTGAATGTAATGCCAGTAAATCAAGAAAAATTACGTGGGCTCAAGTCAACGTCAATAGCACTTTAAGACGAATTTTGGGAGTGTGTCAGATAAAAAGAAGGAATAACCAAATTAATAACTACTGTTGCTAGATCTGTTTTTTTACATCATCTCTAGCAACAGTAAACATATCTAACAATCTAGCAATCCTAGTAACTAACTATTTGTACGAGTATATTTGGACTAGGTAAAATATGACTACATTCTTAGAATAGAGGATAAATGAGAGATATTTATGATTTGATAATTATTCTTTCTTCACTTTTCGCTCATCAAAATAAAAATAAAAATAAAAAAAGAAAATGGAGGGGACTTATGCTGTGAACTCCCCATTTTTTCTGCGTTGGATTCGTTTTACCTAGCCGACAGTCAAAGTGCTGGTGGCAGCTTGAGTACAGGTGCTAAAGCCACTGTTATTACATTTGTTTTTTGCTTCGACTTCGGTTTCTGTCTCACTCTCAGCACCATATACCTCTCTAGGAGGTAAGTATACTATCTTCACATTATAATTAGGTGATAGGAAATCTCACAAAAGAAGGCAATGTATTGTAGCGAGGAGCTGGATTTTGGAATACTCCTTCAACAGGTGAACTTGCTTTTCTTAACAACATGATAAGCGTCTTCAGACCTGAGGTAGACAGGGAAGGAAATCTTTCGGCTGTAGAATGGGAATGGAAATAGAAGTCTAAAAAGCCTGTACCATAAAGCAGACAATAAACTTTTTTTCGAAGTAGCAATAGAGGAGTCAAAACGGGGACGATCGAAACAGAATGCAACCTGGCTATCCCTGGTATGGTTTTGTCTCCTTTGAGACTTATCACATACGTCTATCCTCTATTATCGTCACATAATACGAGACAAAAATATTTGAATAGTGGAGACAACCGGTTAGCAAAAGCAAAAACTCATCCACATTAATAAGGCATGGTCTCTACTATAGTGTCTTAACAGTGTGAACTACCAGATATTAATAGATAAAGCACAAAACGAACTTAGGATAAACACTTTATCTAGCCTGGAAAATGGTAGTGAAGTAAACCGCCACATTGTAACTCAAATTGATACAGGGATAGATTTCGTTCTATGTCATTCGTGTTTTTGGTATGCTTCATACTTTAACTTTGGTGAAATGACAATTATTAGTGTCGTCAAGTCTAGGACCTTCCTTTGGATGAGATGCTCCTTCTGAAACGAAGCCTGTCTAATGAGGCCTCGAATTATACTGAGTGATACTATAGAAGATTATTATGTGTATTTATGTGGCGTCAATTACTGAATAGTATAAAATATTATATTGACTCAAGATCTGCCAACGACAAATCCCCCAATATCTTCGATACCAATAAAAATAGACAAAGAAAAGGAAAGGATAGTTTTAAAGAAATTTCGAGAATATCGACAATTCAATGTCAATTGGGCTGAAAGGGATAACGAAGGATGGTTAAATTATAGAGAGAAAAATTACAATGAAGTCATTTTACCTACGGCAGTCCGATCCAACATAATATACTATACTGATGAGCATAAAGGTTATGTTTCATTTACTAAACAATTCATAAGGTTTATGAATAAGGTGGCTCAAAGGGAAACGAAAACTCGAGCTAATAGTCAATCGCTATTAGGAAGTCTTGCATTAATGGAATATTATACTACAACTAAAGTGGCTAGCTATCTAGGTCTGACATACGAAGAATTCCATGACCTACCATCTAGGGACCCGGAGAGACTTAGAATGATATTTGATTTAGGTGAAACAGTACACCGAATAATTAATTCTGACTTTTATGCGCGTATAGCACAGGTCCAAGAAGAACGAAGGAAGGAAAGAGCAGAATGGAGAAAGAGGGTATTAGGCAAATAAATTATCATAAATAATTGAGATAGTCACTATAGATTGAATGGCCAGATGGGGCAAAATGAAATGTGATAAATGTGGCCAAATAATAAAGGGCGGACGCAGACGTTTAAATCGACATAAGAGAGACCATCATTCGTATTGACCTGATACCATTATCTAAATATAGAAACCTGTTATATCTGTAGTTGCTCCAGTCTTTCGCCGCTGCCGAGTCTCTGTCGGACTTCAGCAAAGGAGGAATCGTTTCTCACTTTGTCAAGAAAAGTATCAACCTCTTCTCTTGTAACTCCATGTTTGATATCAAATTGAATACTCCTGTTGACGAATGACAAGTTACCACTATATTTTTTATGTTGTCTTTTCTGGTAGGGGAAAGCGTTCTCTGATATACCTGAAACATATTTTAAGACAGTTTTTTGCATGTGTTCAAAATGCCAGTCTTTTAGGGGATAACTATTTTGTTTTACCATCTAATTGTACTATAGCAGGTCTAGTATATAGTCCCTATCAATCGTTTATTCTAGGAAATGTTATTGACAATTGAGCCGCAGGAGACTCAACTAGCGGAGGCGAATGCTACCCCCATTGAGCCTTCCTGCGTGCATTTATGCCTAAATTGGATCTTAGATGATAAAAAGTAGTATTAAAGAGATGATTAACCTAGTTAAAGCAAGTTAACCGCAGGAGACCCGCAGTAAATGAAGTGTCTGGCTCAATTATTAGCGAGTCTAGGACCACCTTCGACATGAAGCAATACACTTTGACCCTCCCAATGAATTAGAAAAGTCATATTTAAAAAGTAATTAACGATCAATTATAACAAAACTGCAACTAGTTTTTTCTTAGCTCTGACCTTTTCCGCTTGGATAATAACAAAGTAGTATAAGGCATGATTAACTAGGTTATTGATATTTTTTAGTCAAATAAGCATGATTAGTTGGTTCTATTATAAGAATATAATATTAAATTTTGATGATAAGTTTGTACCCATTAAGGCCTTGAATATGTTTCATAAAATATTTTATTGAAAAGGAAAAAAGAGTGATCATATAAGTTATGTGTGGTGGGGCAACAATGGTGTCCCTTGTAACGACGATAGTTACAATGATTCCTGTAGCAGCTATACTGAGCTTATCAGTATCTATTTACAAATGGGAACAACTACACATAGAAGCGGAGAGTTTGGCACAAGAATACATATTCACGTGCAGACTAACACTATACCAAATGACTCTCATTGCAGATGACGGTAATAATAATAATAATAATAATAATAATAATAATAATGAAGATAGAATTTCCAAAGATCAAACAAATAAAATGACAAAGTTGTTATCAGTCTGTGATAAAAATATGCTCTATTTCAAATGGCGCTGTGAGTTAGACTCCTCAAAGTCTTTCTGCTCTAATTCGGCATTAGATGGATACCTGATCCTAAGAGGGATTGAAAATATAGAAAGACCAGCTACATTTACAAAGGCTTAGGACTTGCTATGATTTTGATAGTAGGAAAAATGGTTGTTGGATCTTTGAGTGGCCAATTTGTACTTCGTAAATTGAGAAAATAGTTCCACTTATTCTACTCCTTGTGCTATTTTACCAAGTGCGTCTTCTGTTGTTCCTGTAATGCCATCTTTTGCAAAGCCCCTTCCGAAGATTGGGATCCCAGACAGATCAACCTTCCATACTGCATCAATTTTTGTTTTTGTATTATCTTCAGCAGAAGGACTCAATGTAAGTACTCTTGTGCCTGTTACAGGTCCTTCTGTGATATTAAGTTCTACTACAAATTGTTCTGGATTTACAGTTATAAACTGATGTGTTTTCGTTTCTCCTTGTGGACCTGCCACGAGTGTGACCTCTCTTTCGGTTGTATTGCCTACCTTGTTGATATTTTTGATGTTCTTAAATGTAGACCAATATTTTGTCTCGTTGTCGATATCTGAAACAATACTCCAGACTTGGTCAACTGGTGCAGATATTTCACGGCTGACTTTTATTTCTTCTAAGGAAGAAGCAGCCGCTGTAGGTATTTGCCATACTGCCAGAACAACAGAGGCCATCATTGTCATAACTACTACTGCATTTAGTAGTTTCTCACTTACTGGTTTTTTGGTTTTTGATTTTGCTCCCATTGTAAAATGCAAAGGGTCAATTTTTAGTTATAACCATTGTTTACCCATGTGACGTAACTTTGTTACCCAAGGATGAGATATTATATCAGAGGTTATCCGATTATGTAGGAAATATGGGAGAAATTAACATATGTTCTGATTAATTATAATATGATATAATACTCAGCAGTATAGTTAATCATTATCTTATGATACCAAACAGTAACATATTCTTGGGTATATTTCGTGCTGTCATTTACTTATATCCCCATTGTGATCGTCATCCAATTTCTCATCAATTTTCTTCTGTAATTCTTTATAGCGTTCATACTTTTTGGTCCATTTTGAGAGCACAAACCACTGCCATATTCCTATTCCTAGCCATATGATGGAAATTAGAAATGGAACAATGCGTGCTATACCAAAAGCGGGATTGAATCCAGGTCCAAATCTGTCAAATCTGTCAGACTGCCCTCCACCATGTAATGGAAAAGGAGGTCCTAGTAATACGAAGCTAAGCGCAAAAGCTATTGGCGGAATTATCATAATAGTGAGAATCATAATGATAAACATCTTTTTAGTTCTGTTTAATTGAGCAATAATTCCATCCATTATCTGAAAGATATTCTCTTTGGATCTGTTGTCGTCTTTATCTTTCTGTCTATCTGTCATGACCTAATTTTCCTCCACTGCATTATAAGAAATGTAGTAACTTTGTTACCTATAGTCATTATAATGATCATTACCATCATAGCTTACCAGTTTCGCCTCTTGGAAAAAGTTCTTCATATGGCATTAGAATTTCTCTGAGAATTTCTCTTCCTTTTTCTGAAGCCTTATATTTAATCACCATTTTATTTCCCCAGGCTTCCTCAATCCTGTCTATTATACCCTTTTTGACCATATCATCCAAAATTTCCTTATGTTTTACATTGTTTAACCCACAATAGCTCATAAGTTTGCTTTGATTGAGCTCCCCGTAGTCGTAAAGTTTTAGGAGAACGTCCTTTCTTATATAGATTCTATCTCGATATTCATGCACCAATTTGACTTAGCGGAGCTCATCGTAAAGAGGAAAAAGCGTTCGAGGTGGAATTGTCGGCAACCAACAATTTAAGATCTGGTAGCAAAATGGAGTACATGTGACTATGTCAGTAGCACAGCACATATAATACTTAGTAATATCCAATAAAATCAGGAATAATCGTAATAGGTGAACTTATAATTGGCGAACTTCTCAGGACTCGAGAAAAAGAATGTTTTTCATTTCTTCTTTTAAAGGATGTCAATAGGCAATTAACAAACAAACAAAATAAGTAAACGTCAAGTAACAAAGTTACGTCACATGGGTAAACAATGGTTATAACTAAAAATTGACCCCTTACAACTTACAATGAGTACTGCAACATTTTCAAAGAAATTTGCGCAAAAAAAGGTGCTAATTCCAGCCATTTTAGGAGCAGGAATACTGCTAGGAACTACCTTTATCCTAGCAACACCTTTAGAGAATTCATGGGCTCAACAGTCACAGCAGCAAAAGGAAACAAGTGAGACCTCAAATGCATTTCAATATGATGAGATACCCAAAATCAATGGTTCAGTAAACGTTAGGGATGGAATAAAGAATTTCTTCGCAGAGAATACAAAGGTTCCATTTGTAACAGGTGCTCAAACTGCACAAAGCCAAATAGCCAATGGAACCGTATTGGGAGGGCATATAGATGTGACCCAAGGATATTTAACATACACATACTTTGTGGTGAATCCCACAAATGATACTACACACAAGGTGATTATTGATGCTGGAAATGGTCAGCTTCTACATACATCAGAAGGTAAACAAATAGGATCGGCAGGTCATTCAATGTTTGAATCGTTTGGACAGGAAAGAGGATATGCAGGATTTGGCGGTAAAGGTGGATTTGGCACATTTGGTC
>JALZGI010000270.1 GCA_030861105.1 Thermoproteota archaeon | reverse complement strand
GAGTTGTGATCGGCCAGAAATTTGCAGACTCAACGTCGCCCCTGGTTGATATGTATTGTCCCTTGACAAAGAATATCATTTTGACTGGTTATGAAGAGGCGGAAATGGCAAAATACGCATCTAATTGTTTTCTGGCACTGAAGATATCATATTTCAACGAGATAGGTATGTTATGTAAAAAGATGGGAATTAATGGTGATGAGGTAAGCTTAGCCGTTTCGATGGATAATAGAATAGGAAGATATGGAACAAGAGGGGGTCGGCCGTTTGGTGGAGCATGTTTTCCCAAAGACACGGAAGCATTTGCGTCCTTTGCAAGGAAAATGAATGTAGAGCCTGAACTCATTGAGACGGCATTAAGCATTAATAAGCAGATGGAAAATTTGGATTCCGCAAAACTGCATTTCAAAGAACAGGTAGCGAAAGATCAATACATTAAAGAACAGGTAGCGAAAGATCAATACATTAAAGAACCTGGATCTAGATTCAAACTTCCTAAAATTTAGATCTTCTACTATCACACTGTGGTCTAATGTACTTCACCATGTTCTATAACTGATAGAACTCACGAAATTTGTGTAAAAGAGCTGTTAAACTTTTTCAACAAGACATGGTATTGAGTCTGGAAATCCATCTGTGTTATGGTTCACTTTAATCCTCCTATATCTCCTTTGGGTTAAATAGTGGCATACGGGCTACGCCTCCTGTCAGATTGTCATCTTTAATGAGCATCATCAACAACAATATGCTATTTGACAAAATTAAGAAGACAAGCAAAAATACTAATTTTTATCCTGCAGTGGACGGCAGTACTCGATAAATTTTCCCATCAGCCGATCTAGCACCACTGACAATATACAGGTACCCATCTGGTCCGACTTTAACATCGGTAACTATTCCAAAACCTTCAGCAAAAGTCACATCTTCGATATCTTGTACTGTGCCCGCAACTTTGTCGTCAAGAGTACCATTTAGACTCAGCTCAGTTCTATTTGGCTCTTCCAGCTTGAAGTGTAATAGCCTATCTTTGACAGTCCCAATGAACATGTCATTCTCGTATTGTTTTCCCAACTTATCAGAATTTAGAAAAGTGATTGCTGTAGGAGCAATAGTTTCATCCCACGTTAACTCTGGAGAGCTGTATCGTCCTTTTCCATTAAAATCGATCAGACCATCTGGACCTGAACCGAGACTCTCTCCCTTATTTATTTCTCTGTCGCCTTCTTCATTTATTACTTCATCTACAGTCCAATTACCTAACACCTTTGCCCACCCGCTGTTGAATCCGGGTTCAACTAAGTTCAATTCGTCTCCCCAGTTTGGACCATTTTCTGTATCCCAAAGTTTTCCTGTGAGAGGATCAAATGCAAGTCCAAAGCTATTCCTTATACCATAAGCATAGTACATGTCAAGAGGATGTTCGTCACCTAGTATACCCTTGCCGTCAACTATTTGACCATCTTGGGTAACGCGCAGTATTCCACCTCTTCCATCAGGGAAGTCTCCGTTTTGGATGTTTTGGTCCAGGCTAGATCCCTCAAATCTTTCCTCAGCATTTGCTAGCAGGTTTCCGACTACAATATACAAATTATCGTCAGGTCCTATAGTTATCACTCCGCCATTATGAGCAGGGCCTGGCAAGTAAGGCAAGTCCAGCAGTAGTTTGGGATTAACAAGCTTGGTACCATCTTCAGATAGCTCATATCTATAGAGCCGATTTCCTGCAGGTTCACCTCCTTCCAGATCCGCACTTCCTTCTTCATTTTCTTCGTAGTTATTGTTGTCGTCGTCCTCTTCTTGTCCTTCTCCTGTTTCACTTTTTGCCTCAGTATAATAAAGAAAAACATAGTTCTTGCCAAGGGATGAATCATTTGATACAGCTATTCCAAGTAACCCCCTTTCAACCTGATTTGCTACTTTTAACTTCAGTAAGGGGTCTGGCTGAAGTACTCCGTCTAGTATTCTCAGGACATTTCCTGTGTTCTTTTCTATTACAAGGATATCATTTGATCCAAGGAAGG
>JALZGI010000258.1 GCA_030861105.1 Thermoproteota archaeon | reverse complement strand
GTATCCTCTTATGTCTAAAGGTCAGCCTGTGGGGGTACTTGGGATGTTTAGTGAAAAAAAACTCAGCCCATCAGACTTTGAGATCCTAGGAGTTTTTTGCGATCAAGTCTCCAATGAACTCGCCTCTTTCTTTAGCGCAGCAGAGTTCTTGTCTATCAAATGATATCCTTTAAGCTGTTTATAAAACCTCGAATAGAATAACGGAAATAAAGAGCCAAAAATATGCATCAATCCCTGTAACAATATGATAACCGGTTTCTATTCGAGAATTCAGGATTCCGAAGGGGAAATATTTAGCACAACTAATGGCTAGATAGATATACTACACCTTCCGATTGGGAAATTTGTTGTCAACATATGCTTCCGAGGCGAATATTAGCCTGTTTATCTATATTATATATAATAAGAAAATGAAATTAGAATATTTTGAAATAGATAGAGTTATTGAAGAGCTTTCTAGGAACTATGCAGCTCCTTGCACAACTACTTGGTTTAAGATATCAGACAACAAGCGGCCTTCTAGAGAAGAGTATAGAAAAAAGGTAATAGAGTTTATGAAGCACTTTGAACATACTCTTTCAAACTATTACCCGGATAATGCCAGCAAGGAACAACTCATAGATTATGCTAAAAGAGGACTTCAAAAGGCGATTAATAGCATAAATGTCGGAAATGACAAGGAAGTTGAAAGACGTTACAAATACTATGTGGATTACGAATAAGAAGATGAAATAAAATATGGTAAATTTTCGTGCGCTAGCTATACCAGCCATCATTGTTTTGTTAATTGGAGGTACAATTAGTTTTTTTATGGCTTTTAGTTTCTATCCTGAAAAACATGTCAATGTCAAGATAAATGGAGAATGTTATGAGTTTTTAGATGAGGCCTATACAAAGTATAAAAAGTTGCAGGCTGAAAAAGAATTGCTAATCTTTAGGCTTCAGGCCAATGCAGTTGGATCGCCAAGTACAATTATACCAGTATTTTTCAGTGGGACTGAGGAAGAAGTAGATGACTTTGCAAGTAAATACAATATTAACAAAATCACGTCTCAGAGAATAGGTGCCAACAATAATTACATAGACAAATACATAGTAAAAGCAACTATCACAAAGCAAGATTTTGAGCGAATAGTTAATGATTTAACCATAAAAGATCTTGATCCATTGACAAAAAGCATATCTGGAAGTATTGGTTTGCAATCCAATACATATATAACAGAGCAGGAAGGTAAACGAATTTCACTTTACGCTAAAGACTTTATGCACAATGGAATACATCAGATAATTGATGCTAGTAATGCTAACAGTGATTATGATGGAGTCAAGCAGGCTGAGTGTCGTACAAAGATACAGTATTAGGAACCTATGCGTTTTACAATGCTCTATATTCTGATTTTATTACTATCCTTTTACATAGTAACAAGGAGCCAAACTGTGTACAGGTTTCACCAGGCCTGATCCACATAAAGGCGACTGCACAATAAGCAACCACCCATAATTCTTTCGATACGGCTATCACTCGTTTATCTCTTAGAAATTAGACATGTTATGCGTTACTTCGGAGAGAAACAAGGAAAGTTATTAGAAATTCGTCTATAATTATTATGCGCTCTGACAGTATTTATTTTGAATGCCTTTGCCTTAGTGATGAAATGGTCTAAATAAAAATATTAAAAACCCCAATCCCATCACGGTCCCTATAAATTCTGAGCAAATTATGTATAGACATATCCAAAGTTGGTTGTATCTCTGGTATCTTGTTCATTAAACGACCATGGATCCATTATAGCATCTGTTCCTGTGAGATTAGGATTCTGATTAGCATGATTTTCTTGCCAAATGGACCACAATCGATCACAATTTGCATGATGTAGCCAAAATAGAACATCGGTTGGAGAATACATTATATCCGACATAATCCCACCAACCCACATGTGGACACCGTTATGCATTGCAGTTTGATACTTGAATGCAGGAAGGCCGCCCTCTAAAGCTCGAGTAAATGCTGTATAAAATGTTTCGTTACCAACATTAGTTACATCCCGTTTTGTGGGCAATTTAGACCTCGGATTGGAATGAACTCCTGGCGCTCTTATTACCTCTCGTGGAAGTCCGTCAACGATTACTGTAGGAGTAAAATTTTGCAACCATTGAGGAATTGACCTGTCTACTGACCAGTCCCAATATGGAATGAATATCTCTGGATCAAATGCTTGAAGCATTTCTTCTAGCTCGAACAGGTAAACTCTGTGCCATGGTAAGAATCGTTGGACGCCTATAGATCCCATGCTCCCATGCATATTATGCGTCATATCCGCATGGTGTGAGACGTGAGGACCATATTGACCGTTGCTGATTAGGGTCTGTACTCCATTTAGGAAACGGGTTCTCTCACTGTTAGTCATATTTGATTGGTTTTTGCGTTCAATAGTAGATTGTCTTGTGGCAATCTCTTCGCTAGGAACATTCAGTAGAAAGCTGCGACGATGAGCCATAATCTGATGCTCCATACCAGCATGCACACTCTTGCTCCGGATTATCATTTCTACTTTTTCGAACGATTTCTTTTTGGTGCTTTTCTCACCATATTTTGACAATTTTCCCATAAGAGGACACTCATCGAGTTATAGATAAAGCTTCTAGCTATGCAATAATCCAACAGAAAAAGACGAATTAGTAACTGCGACAACCTGCGTATAACGTAGCATTTAAATCGATAACCTTGGTTTTTACTTGTGATATACCTCGCTTAAAGAATAGTGCAATTGGCATGAAGTACAATTAGACATAAACTTATCAACATCCTTTTTAGTGAAAACCTCGGTTTGTTTTTGATAGCCCCCTCGATTAGATTTCGCGTATCCAATAAACATTTACGACGATATTAATATTCAGGTTTGCTGTATTAAAGTTGTAAGTTATGGTAATAAGTTACATAATACTGTAGGTCACTGTTACTAGTAACATGATACAAGTGCTCAACTCATAACTATTTGTAAAACAAAGGTTATTATTATTCACATGACCGAACTGGTATCCAACAGAAAGTCGATTTTTATATCAAACTTTATATCAAATAGGCATAAATATACTCGATAATGTCCACGCAGAGGAAGGTCTAAGAACAGGGAGCTATGGTTGTTGAAGGAAAGGTAACTGCTTTGTTTGATTCTTTTCCAAATGAGTTTAGTACTGATTTTAAAAGAACTGCAGAGACGCGCTTTTCCCAGGCTGCACAAATTGCTTTTAATGAATCAGAAAATGTTTTCAAACGAGCATGGCAAGGTCAAAGATATATTCAGAGGATCTAAGGACAAGATCGTCGAATTAGCTAAGAAGATTAGAGATGAAGCGAAGCAGCTTGGTGTTAGTGTAGCCTAGTTCTTGGCTATAATGAGAAGACGAATGTATCAATGGCTTATCAGAAATTCGGCAGTAGAGCGCTTTGATGTTGGAAATGACCCAAGCACAAAGGTAACTTTCAAACCCACAATAATAACAACCAAGGGTAGCTTTGAGTTTGGCGGACTAGATAAAGACTTTGGAGCCCTATCAGATATCTACAGCTAGCTGTACTTATAACAATTCTCCACCCAAGCTTACAAAATAATATGATGGTTCAGTTCTCGCAATATCGAAGGTCCTATTAAAAGAAAGGAAGTCCTTTTCATGAAAGAAGAAATTATGATTTACATGAACTAACGATGGATATTCAATAGCATTGTAAATATTAATACAAGTCGAATAAAGTTAGAACCATGGCGAAAGTTGCATTAATAGTCGGATCAGTTAGAC
>JALZGI010000169.1 GCA_030861105.1 Thermoproteota archaeon | reverse complement strand
ACGTTTGTTGCCCAAAAGCATTCACGCCGTTACCTCACGGGGCTTCGAGTTGAAAATCATGTTGTTTGTTTTAGCCTATGCTATCTCGGGTCTCGCAGTATAGGTCGCAACTTGGGTTAAATATGTCACTAAAATTCGAGTTCAAACTTCGTACCAATCCCAGCAAACGCCACCAAATACTCCCGTAGTCATACTTCCCTGTATCTTCCAACATCCCTGTCTCCTCGGCCTCCTGCCTCGGATGTTGGAAATTCTCATATGCTATAATCACATCAGCATTTACTAAGTTTTCTTATGAGTCTTCCACGACAGTACCAAGTACCAAATGAAGTTTATCAAGCTTCTGAAGAAACGATATATAGCGTTGCCGAATATATTGCACTGCTGAATTTTAAATTAAGGCCATTGAAGGCAACAATTCAAGGAGAAATTGGGAAAATAAATTACTACCCGCGAGCAGTATACTTTAGTTTATTTGATAAAGATCGAACAGTATTAAATTGTGTCGCCTGGCCAGGACGATTACAAAGTTTGGGCATTGAGCTAAAAGAGGGATTAGAAGTCAAAATTCAAGGATATCCGGACGTCTACCCTCAGACTGGACGCTTAAGCTTCAAGGCTGACGTGATTACCCCGATAGGTGAGGGCGCACTGAAACTGGCCTTTGAGAGATTAAAACGGGGCCTTGAGGCACAAGGCTATTTCCGGCAAGAGCGAAAACAACAATTGCCCCAGCATGTTGAACGCATTGGACTGATCACTTCAGAAACAGGTGTGGTGATCCGAGACTTTTTAACGGGTTTAGGACATCATGGTCTCAAAGTGTATTTTTATGATGTCCGCGTCGAAGGGTTACAAGCCATTGAAAATATTGTATCAGCAGTCCAATGGTTCAATGAACATACCCAGGATATCCAAGTCTTAGTGCTTGCCCGGGGAGGGGGAAGTCTTGAGCGCCTACAACCTTTTAACAGCCTTGAAGTAGCCAAAGCCATTTACAGCTCAAAGATTCCGGTAATGACTGCGATAGGCCACGAACTTGATGTAACTATCGCTGATTTAGTTGCTGATGTCCGCGCCTCAGTTCCCATGGATGCCGGACAACGACTTACCGATCCATGGGTCAAAGCAGAGGAGAGAATTGATACGATTGAGGAAAATATAGTCTCTGGATTTAAAAATGCGTGCCGAGCGCTCGATGCAAATCTTACTATCTACAAGGATAACTTTATAAGCTGTTATGCAAAGTCTCTATTTCACCGCAGACAGCAACTTGACTCATCCCAAAATATTCTCATGCGCTGTTTCCGTGATGTCCTCCGGAAGATTGAAAGCATCGAGGAAAGTTTCATCCACAATTATGAACGATATTCAAACAGACTTACCAATAACAGTAGAGCGATAGATGTACTAGAAGGTACTATGCTTCGTGAAGCAGGTTACTTTTTCACGCGCTTTGAGACCCTCTTTCTGTCTCTGGAAGACCAATTTCTCAATAGCCACACTCGGTTTCGACGATTTCTCCGCTCTATTAATGAAGATATCGCAACCTATGACGCGCAGATAGAGAGAGAAGCCAAACGCTGGTATTTAGCAATTAAAAAAAGGATTTCAGACTGTGAGAAGATGTTGCTGGCATGTGATCCAAGCCTCAAACTCAAGCAAGGATTCAGTATCGTTAAAGACAAATCCGGGAAGGTACTGAGGTCAATCAGAACTGTTGCAATACATGATATAATACAAGTCGAATTATACGACGGTATCCTTGACACAAAAGTTGAGGATATCCATTAATACATATGGTAAACGATCCAAAGAAATTTGATTTTACCGCGTCAATTAACAAATTAGAAAAAATCAATGCATGGTTTCAAAATGAAGACTTTAACCTGGATGAAGGACTGCAAAAGCTGAAAGAGGGGAAAGACTTAATTAAGAAATGCCGGACACGATTATACGAAGTGGAAAATGAATTCGTGAAAATCAAACAAGAGTTCGCCGAAGAATCACAGCAGCAAGAAACCGAATCATCGGACAGCCTTCCCGACGGACACAAGCCAAGCCGAATTTTAGCCAAGGAGAAAACTACAGAGCCTGATGATGTTCCTTTTTAATCATTGAAATAATCCTTTTTGATTCGTAAAAGGTTACTTCATAATCTTATTCAGTCGCCCCGCTTTGGAGGCGACTTGATAAAACTACGACAATGCAGCAGCGGCATCGCGGGGAGCTTCCGCTTCCCGATCAGCTCTATCAACATCAGGTAACTTCTGTAAGTTCTCAATTATTGTTGACGCTTGAGTTCTTGTTAATTGAGACATATCCGCTACGTCGTATTTCAGACAAAGCTCTTTTTCGGTATGCCCTTTTTTTACCAGAAGCCCTTTTATGAATCCGGTCTGCTTTTGGGTTACTATACCTCGACCGTTCGTTACATTGGTTTTATGATCCTCAGGCGCAATTGTATTCGTGTCGTTATCCTCATCGCCTGTTAGTATTCCAAAGGCATTACAAAACGCATACCGCTTGCTAAAGGTTGATGCTGAACCGTATTGCTGTTGCGCATTCATGTAAGAATCCTTATCAATCGGCACTTCAAACCTCGTAGTCTCTGTATGACCATCAACATGCCTGACTTTAATGACTGAGACAATACGGGTTTCTGTGTTTTGCGTGTCAATAGTGTAAGAGAATCCATGCTTAGCAAGTAATCCTTTTACTTGCTTGATGATCCCCTCAAGCGGAGCGTATGAGTAGAACGTGCGTGTACCAGTTCTTTTACTGGTAAAATCAACCTTTTTAGTTTTCTCGATGATGGGACAATCAGCTTGAAATGCAGCCATTGCTTCATCGAAGCGCCGCTTTGCCCATTCAGCTTGCAGCTCCCGCCTCATTGCCAGTAGCTTCTCCATTGTTTCAACTGGCACATTC
>JALZGI010000156.1 GCA_030861105.1 Thermoproteota archaeon | reverse complement strand
CAGTTTGTCTGTACTATTACATGAAGCAAATACCCATGTTTTGAGCTGGGTTGTCCTTTGCTGGTTATGTTTTAGTTCTGATAATATGCCAGATTCCATTAAGTTAAGAAGACTTGTCTGATCCTTTTTGTTCATTTTTTCAAGTTCATCAATAATAAAATAGCGCGGTCTATACTCAAACAAGTAATCAAATATTCCTGACTTTGTAGAACTACTTCCAACTACATAATGAGACCTTTCAAGTCTGGTAAGCGAGCTCATAAACAATGATTTTCCAGATGATGGAGGTCCACAGAGCAGTAGATGTACAGGTCTTCCAGCTTCAATGGCCATCTCAAATAGTGACTTTACGTCTTCAAAACCAACAATATCATCAAATATTCCCTGCTTACTTCCTATGAGAATCGATTTTTCGTTATGCTTGTGGTTGTTACCTTGGAGTCTAACTTCTCCACTGCTCCTTCTCCATCGACTAAAGAGATTCATTATTTCTTATTCCCTCCTACTTTCATAATTCCTTGATTAGGGAAACTCTGAATTGTTCTGATATTTTTCGTAAGAATATTGTCTTTACCCAACTTCTATTACCCCTTCATAAAACCAATCGCAAAGCCAGCTGACATACCGCCAGTAAGAGGGACGCCTAAGTTTGTTGTTGCTAGGCTTTCGATATTATAGTCACTAAGGATATTGGTAGTTGTATTGGCTAATCCTGTAATTGTACTTTCGAACTTATCCCAGTTAATAGAAGCTAGTTGTTGATATTGTAGATATGCTAATCCAGCTACAAATAATCCTACTAGTACAGCTATTATCTTGACTACTTTTTTTAATGCATACCCTATTAAAAGCCCCCCAAAGAATCCACCTCCTATGGTAGTTGCAATAGAATTAACACTATCAGCACTCATTCTGTATATAGTGTATCCACGTGGATATATATCTGTATGGTATCCACGTGGTATTTATAAACCAATACCCAATCCACTAATATAGTGCCAAAGTGGAAGAAAGGAGAAAAGGAGTTTAAGGTTAGTATTACATATCATCAACATAGAGGTTGCCAGGTTTATCTTCCAAAACCTATAGCAGAAGTATTAGGAAATCCCAAGACCATTAGATTTATTGTAAAGAAAAAGGTGGTAGAAGTTGAATCAGGTGATTAGGGGCTTACTATCCTGCTAAGAAATAACATAACGGTTCATTTCAATGTTGAAGTGTAATAGCAGCCGGTGGGTAACACTTCCATATATTTTAACCATATAATTCTTAGACTAGATCCCTTGTGGATGTGAGCACCGCGGGCGCCCGAAAGAACTTTGTTTATAAGGGGTATTTGCATTTTAGTCTAAAATGACCACAATTCCGCCTCTGCCACCTAGTTCCAATGTAAATAAATCTGAGATATTATATGGGGTAGAAAATGCAGTTGGGAGGGGTATCTATTTTATGTCAAATGTAAAGCAAAGAATGGACATATTTTTTGATTATAGAGCACCTTCTATTGTAGTTGATATTGCTGAATATAAAAATGGATATATTGATATAAGAAAAAGAGGTGGAAAAATAAGGGCCTTTACAGAGATTACTAAAGATAATGTACACTATTGCAAAGAATTAATGAAATTGGTCGATGAGCTCAGGCATTTGGAGGGGGTCAGAGGAGGAATGGCAGTGAGTGAATCAGAATACATGGCAACAACTGTACTTCAGGAAGCAAAACCCCTTACCCAAGTCATTTATAGCAATGTCAAAGAGGTTGTAGAACAAGGACAATATATCTTCGATACGTTGTGGAATGCCTCTATCCCAGCTGAGCAAAAGATAAGAGAAATTGAAGAAGGAGTAGTAAAGAATGTAACAAGAATAATTGAAAATAATCCTGATGAGATTGTCAGACAAATTGCTCAGATGACTGCTAACTCAAATGAATTATATACTTGTTTACCATCTGGAGGAATACAATATAGTTATGACTATTTTTTTGATATAAAAAGGAAATTATTAGATAAACAAAGGAAAGGGGAGCATAAAGGAATAAGATATGTGACTCATATAGATAGAGAAAATATGCAACTAGTCAAGCTATATCTTGAGTCAGGGATACAAGTAAGGCACATTAAAAATCTACCGCCAATGAGTTTTGGGGTTT
>JALZGI010000478.1 GCA_030861105.1 Thermoproteota archaeon | reverse complement strand
GTTTTGAATGGTCATACACAATCGCTGCTGTTCCTATGGGAATATTATCAACAGACTCAAGATCCTATTGCAAAAGCAATATTTGACAGCGGAATAAAATGGTTGAGAGACAACCTATGGAAATATGATACAGGGGGTTGGTCGTATTACGACCAAATGGAGAACCTAGCATCAACCGACTACCATAAAGCGCAGATAACCCAGCTGGAAAAACTATATGAGATTACCGGTGAATCAACATTAAAAGAATATGGTGAAAGATTTGATAAATATAGAAAAAATCAGCCCTTGAGTTAACAGGAAAAAATTGTGCAATCGCTTGATAGAGATAGATAGAAGAAAGAAGAGATACACATACAGCTGGTAGTTTCCTGATTGGAAGTATTGGCAGAAATATGCAGTAGGTATGACATATCCTCCCTGTTAGTAATGCTGAAATCTTGCTTACTATGGTTTCTGTACTGACAGGTTTAGTGATAAAACCATCTGCCCCATAATCTAAGACATCATCTGCTAATACGTAAATGAATGAATAAATGAATGAATAAATGAATGAATGAATAAAAATACTAGAATGATTCGGGGTGTTCCTTTTTGTAGTGCGCAGTCAGTTCTTCTGTGCTAGAAAATTCTTTCCTACAATCTTGACAAATATTAGCATTTGCTGATTCTTTATCTTTATAATCTTGTAGATCTGGTCTTTCATCTGGATTCATACTGGGCGCTACGTCTCCTTCTTTTCCTCTTTCTTCTAACATATGATAACATTGGATTACATTCTTTTTTAGGGTTAATAGAGTTGCAGAGAAATATTTTTCTACAACTTCGCATTCTTTTTCCTGATATCGTTGAAACCTAGACGCACTATTTTGATTATTGGTCGGCGTATAATTTCAGCCATAAGGGTATTCTAATTTAGATTCAATCATTATCCGGTTATTTTATTTTGTTAGAGGTGCTTTAGTTGTCAGCAATAACCTAGCCTTCTATATTTTGCATAGTTTTCATGCTGAATGAGCTCTTTTTGTGAACTAAAGACACCACTGCATGATTCACATTTGTAAGATTCAAGATTAGACATACAAATGAGAGCTTTAATGGGGCATTTTCATATAAAGCTTAATTTCAATACTCTATGTCTTAGGTAAGAATCAACTAATCTGCTATAGATGAGTGATTACATACATTATCATCATCATAACAAAAAAAGCTAAGTCCTATTTATTTCGTAAACAATAAAGGAAGGTTGAGACCTCATTTAGAGGATGACCATCGAAATTTAACATAAAGAGATATGAACTAATGGCGCTGTTGATATAAGAAATGGATAAAGTGCAGATTGTTAATGAGTCTTCAGTGCCGTGATTTTGATTTGAAGAGCAAAAAAGAGGAAGTGGTAAACGAAGTAGGCTCACCTAAAGAATATTGTAGCTGGGAAGAAGTAGAATTACTTACAAAAATAGTAACACAAAAAATACAAACCTTAAACAAAAAGTACGACATCATTCTAGGAATAACAAATGGAGGAATTATACCAGCTAGATTAATAGCTAGAGAACTTGACATTAATTATATACAATTCATTTCTGTTAGAAACAAGAAGCTGTTTAAGAGAGAATTGCCTCCGTTATTTAAGCACAAAAAATATCTTGTCGTTGATGATATACTTGACACTGGAAAGACATTTTCTAAGATCTGGAATACAACACGAATATTGAATTGCGACTTTGCATTTCTCATGAGTAGATATAGATATACTGGCAAATTGTCTTTGTTTATTGGAAAACTTCTGAACCATAACAAATGGATTGTATTTCCATGGGAAATGAAAAGCAATTTATAGCTATTATCGCTGATGGTCCTTGCGGTTATGCTCATTTAGCTCCTGTTGTGAATTAAATGACATTCTACGTGGCTCCCATCTGAACGCTTCTTGAGATGATGACATTTCATGATAGTATGCCCAGTATTCCCAATATCTTATTACGAATTGGTAAAATCAATAGAAAGATAGAATGGTCTAAGCTAAGGTTACTAGGCTAAGTCCTTTAACACATCAATACATTGCTATACCACAGTGAAACTCTATATTCTTTGTTTTACACATCTGAATAATTATGAAAGCATTAGTATACCATGGTCCAAACGATGTCCAGTTAAATTATAGTTAAATATTATATGTTCTACGCCCATAGCTTTCAATAATTGTATGTCACTTCCTACTTCGTCAATAGTTCCTGATAATGTAAATCTGTTTTTATCATCTTTAGATGATTGAACTTCTGTAACATTGGGAAAAGTCACCATTATGATTCCAGCCATCTAAATCATATTTTGCTATTCTAGAAAATGTATTAGGACTGAAGCCTCCAAGATAGACTGGAATATGAGGCTTTTGAACAGGTTTGGGATCAATTTTTGAAGCAGGGATATTGTAGTACCATTTCCTGCAAATGAAACTTCTATTTTAGGTCCTTAGAGACTACGCATACAACAATCGCACGGGACAATCGTCTCATAATGGTAAGAGAAAATGGTTTCTCAATTTTATTCGACCTCTACACGCCATTTCTAAATTATATAATGCAGATTCAACATAGTCGTCGGTAATCAGTGAAGGTATACTAAGTTGGATTTCCT
>JALZGI010000135.1 GCA_030861105.1 Thermoproteota archaeon | reverse complement strand
GACCAAGCCCAAGAGGAGGCATTGAAAGGCGACCAAGCAAGAACATTAGAAGAACTGAACGCTGCCGAATCTGAACTTCTTAAAACCACTCGGATGCTTCCCACTAGTCAAGAATAGACAATGATTTAAGTCCAGAATCCTGATTAATCAAGATCTATCTAACTTGATAGATATCCTTTAACACTCATGAGCAAAAGCAGTGACATGGTAATGATCGTCTATTATCTGAATCTTTATACTTATTCGAGTATCTGAAATGACTCTATCATTCTCTTAGCGACCCTCAGGTCATCTTGGAAATCTTCTTCGTCTGATATATATGATATAGTGTATATTCTATCGTCTTTAATTGTCTACACTTGCATGGTTCTCAACCCCCCGTCAACAAAGACAATTTCGCGAGCGGGTAGGCCTGCAAGACTGGTGGAGTTCGAATCCAAAACCTGGCCTTCAGTTGAGTTAATCTTTACACTGCTGTATTGCTCAAATGTATATTCTGTGCCGACGGTATAGTCTCAACGTGTATTCTTACGTGCTTGGAGCCAGAAGTATCATCAAGTGGGTAAAAGTCAATATCTGCTGAATTATTTAATAGAAAAGAGAGATCCAATCTTCCTCAGTCAGCAGGATACTCCGTCCTTATTCCAAATGTCGGATTACTATAGGGTACAAAATTTAGTTCATCCGTTTGTACTGTTGCTGCCACTATTGTTATCTGTTGATCTACTTCAAAGAGTAACAATAACCATATGTAAATAATAATTAAACCAGCAATTAGGATAGTTGACAGTAGTCTTCATAAGTGGACAGCGATGATGTCTTAAGGTTTTTTTGAGGTATGAAATTCCAGTTAGGTGGCTAAATCCTAGAGAGAATCCGACCAAAATTTGAAAAATTGCTTCTGCAGATTTTCCACTGTTACTATTGTTGTGTTGTAGGATTAAGACGTGCTTCAATAGACGATGTAGGGGTTACGGAAGTAGGAACAGTGGTATTGCCTGCCATTGACTGCTCATTTGATGTTTCATCAGTTCTAGAGGTAGGGATTTCTATAAACGGTGTAACTCCTTGTCCACCAGAACCTCCTCCTGTTACCAAAGGTAATACACCATCCCATTTGGTAGCCTTAAGCCATTCCAAATAAGTTGGATTATTCCTTAGCTGTTCATCGATTATTGTTATTGCTTGTGCCTCTCCTTCTGCTTGCAGTACATTGGACTGTTTGATACCTTCAGCTCTTGCTATGTTAGCTTTTTGTTCTCCAATTGCTTGAGCTTCATTCTGCTGTGCTTCTATTTGTATCCTTCTTAAATCATTTTGAGCTTGTAGTGCTCTTTGTTGTGCTTCTACCTTTGCTTCTACTGCTGCAGTAAACTGTGGTGAGAATTGAAACTCTGTTATGGATAAGGCATCAACTACTATATTATATGGTGCTAGTCTTGCTGTTACCTGTTCTTCAATTTGGTTCTTCACAGTTTCTCTTTTAGTAATTAACTCTTCAGCGTTGAATCTAGCAGTAACTTGTTTTACAGATTCTTGAATGGCAGGTACTATTACACGATTTGCATAATCGGGCCCTAACTGTTGATACAGGACTTGAGCTCTATCAGGATTTACGTGATAGTTTAAAGCTACTTGAGTACTTACATCTTGCAAATCCTTAGATGCAGAAGTTGCACTTTCTACAATTTTCTGTGTCCTCACTTCCATTTGAACCACATTGTCGCGAAACGGTATAACAAAGTGTATTCCTTCATCTAATGAGTTATCTGTGGCTACATTCCCAAATTGAACTAACACTCCTCTATGCCCTGCGTCTACCATTCTAACGCTTGATATTGCTATTATTGAAATTATTATGATTCCTACTATTATGGGAACAACTATTCTTACTAAGGATCTTGAACCGCCTGAACCCTCCAGTGGCTCTCCTTCTGGTGTTATTCTTTTTTTACTCCCATAAGGATAGTCAGATTTTTTAAATGGGTTTCTCATTTAACAACTAACTAATATTATGTTTAATGCTCTTTTAAGTCTTTAATTATTCTTTTTCTTTCCAAAATTGCAGTTTTCAGGATCTAAGGCTCTAATATTATAAAAGTCACTGTTACTGCTATTCTTTATAAGAGCATAATGACTATTAATTTTAAACGTGGTGTACCTCGAAGAAATAACGCTCTATCTATTACTTCTTATACTATTACCAATTTTTCTGGTCACCAATGCAATTGTACCCCAACAAAATCTACCATTACTAATGGCTCAAGGACAACAGGAACAGGACAATGCTTCCGCAACCGATATGGAAAATCTGAGAAATACCATTATACCCCAAGCGGAAGAAGTGAATGAAGCAAATTTCGAGCTAATTAAAATTTGTATCGATTCTCCTAATTCCGAATGTGACAATACAATGATAACTATCTATAATGATTGCAGAGCCTACCCTGAATATGTTGCTACACATATTCCTAGTTGTGAAGATTCGAGGTTATTTAGTTACCTTATAGCAAGGGAATTATTAGAATAAGACGGCACGGGAAGCGTCATTCTTGTAGATAGAGGTCGCTATTAGGCGGTATGAGCAGAAACTAGAATCGCGAACCAGGTTTTAAAAGACATGTTGGCAGGTTATATACAAGTTTTCGTTAAGCACCAATTTGATTGAAGTTATCATTCTTGCTGCAATAAGCTATTGAAAATAAAAAACACTACTGAATCAAATCTAGCTATATCTAAAACCAGTAATTTCCTAAGAGAATATTTAGACTATTGATAAACTGTATAAGATAAGGTTAGTCTGACTAAGTTAGTAGTAAATTATACCATTCTTTAATAGTTTGAGAACATAACATAGCCAATGGAAAAGAACCAATTTGTAGATCTCGCAATTTTGGATGAAATTCTAGTAAGTGGGATGAAACATATAGGTATCAATAGAAATCAAGTTTTGGTTGAAATTTTAGATAGAAATAGTGCTAAGGGAGGGTTTAGCTTAGCATTATGAATAACCAGATGTTGAAGATAGCCATTATTCTCGGAAGCACTAGACCTGGTCGTAATGGCGAAGCGGTAAGCCAGTGGGTATATGAGATTGCAAAGAAGCGCAATGACGCCGATTTTGAATTAGTTGACATTAAAGACTTTAACCTCCCCATATACGATGAACCCAACTCACCATTATGGGGTTCTTATACAAAAGAACATACCAAAACATGGTCTGCAAAAGTTGACTCTTTTGATGCGTATGTCTTTGTGACAGCAGAATATAACCACGGAATCCCTGGCGCGCTGAAAAATGCAATTGACTTTCTTTATAGGGAGTGGAATAATAAGGTGGCGGGATTTGTTAGCTATGGTGGTGGCGCATTGGGAACACGCGCTGTGGAACAATTACGGCTGGTCATGGCAGAGTTGAAGATTGCAACCGTGCGCTCCCAAGTCCAACTATCGCTTTTACAGATTTTGAAAACTTCACAAAGTTTAAACCTGCCCCCTTTCAAGAGAAAGCAGTCAACACAATGTTGGACGAAGTAGTTGCTTGGGGCGGCGCTCTGAAGACACTTAGAACAAGAGAAGGTTTGGCGATGATAATTAAGGAGTAACTGGCCAAAGTCAGTCCGAACTGCAATACTACTTTTCGTGTAATCAAATTGCAGGGAATTTTCAATGATTCATGACGTAGGAAACAGAACGTGGTTTCTACTTTAATGTCAAGCAAATACAGTAATACTACAATGGGAAATAGAATATGTTGAAATCGTCATTACACTCATCAACAGGAGATAATAACAAACTTGAAAATGTACTAGTACTTCAAGGAGGGGGTTCTTTAGGTGCATTTGGTTATGGAGTATTCAAAGAGTTGGCAAATAATAAAATAAAAATCGATATCGTAGCAGGGACATCCATAGGTGGGATAAATGCTGCAATAATTGCTGGAAGCAAAAATGAAAAGCATCCAGAACAAGCATTAGAACAATTCTGGTTGGAATTATCTGAAAGTTTTGTAGATTTGGACAAAGTTTCTCCTGCATCTTTTGGCTCTCTTCCCAGATTTATGGAAGGTATGTTGTTGCCAGTCAATGATTATTATTATTATAATTATAATTATAATTTACCCGTAGATTCGTCTGACCAACAACAAAATAACTATTCTTCCTCGAAATTGAATGCAATGAGCGATCCATAAAATTAAAACAACTAAGATCTTTCTACAGCTCGGCTATATTTGGAAATGAAAAAATGTTCCAACCCAGATGGAATAAAAAAAATGCTCTTACGGATCCAGACTATTTTATGCCACAAAAATGGACTTATATGTATGATCATTCACCTTTAGTGCAAACTCTAGAAAGGTATATTGATTACGATAGACTGAAGCCTGGTGGAAATAGTAATGTGCGTCTTATCTTAACAGCCGTAGATATTTTAACTGCAGAACCGCTGACATTTCAAACAACAGATAACACCAAAGCATATCCTTGCAACGTCTGCTTACCCATTGTATAATTTTCGCTGGATAGAAGTACAAGACGGAGTTTATGCATGGGACGGTGGATTACTAAGCAACACCCCTCTAAGAGAAGTTATTGACGCATCCCCAGTGAGGGACAAGCGTGCATTTTTGGTCGAAAACTATCCTAAAAGAGTAGATAAATTGCCTAAAAACCTACCTGAAGTTTATCATAGGGCAAGGGACATAATTTTTTCAGACAAAACAGAGCACAATATAACAATGTCTAAAGTAATAACTCGGTATTTAGAGTACATTGAAGAGATGTATAAGATATTAGAAGATAATGTAGATCAAATAAATATAGATAAAAAACAGCTTAAGCGGATTCGTCGTAAATACAAAAAATACAAACAAGAGCATGGAGCTGAGATAAAAGACATTATTTACATCACACGCGATGAGCCCTTTCCACACATGTATGAAAATGCGGACTTTTCACCAGAGACAATCAAAAGTTCCATAAAGGAAGGAGAAATGAAGGCAATAAGGGAACTAAAGGTCGGTTTAGGAGAGTTGACGGATAAGCAATGATGATATTCAATAATACAACATGGATATAACACAAAGCATAAACTAGACATGATCACCATGCGAAATTCCATATTTTGTTTTCAGCTTGGCTCTTAAAGTTTCCAAGTATGTTGCTCCTTCCTATCTTTGAAAAGCGCCTTTCCTCCACTCAGAATAAGAAGATTGACCATTAAATGTACTTCATCTATCTAACATTAAAATCCCGATTGCATAAATTCAATTTTAGAAGGTTGAATAAATTAGGAGAAACACTCACTTGCCTAAAGATGATAGCTGCAATGGACGAGATTTCCAAACACCAGGCTGAAAGTGTTCATCTATGTACTTCCACATCCGTGGATCCAACTCGACCTCAGAGAATTTCTTTCGTAATGATGAATGCATACCCATGTAAACAGTATGGCTTATAATTACCTCATTAGAATTAGCAAGCGTGCTTAGTTTTGCTGCCATACTTATGCCATAACCCAGAATATCGGCGTAGGGCTTTTCATCTATAATATATTGGACAACTGAGTGTTCGCTAGTATCCAGACCTATTTTTATTTGTAGTTCATTGTAGCCATGCATACTAATTACGGGGTTTATAGCCTCTTGAATTACCATTATCATTGCGTTTGAACAATCTACAGCAGTGTTATACGCAAGAGGATAGTTATAACTGCTAAAAGGGAAATATGCTACTACTGCATCACCTACAAATTTCAATACCTGTCCGCCAAACTTTGGGACTATGAAAGACATCTCTTGAGTAAAAGCTTGTATTATAGTGGCTAATCTACTAACTGGAAGACTCCTTGTCATCAGTGTCGAGCCCACTAGATCAACATAAAGAACGACAAGTCTTATTGTAGTGCCAATGTATTTACTCAAAAAAATGTTAGAGGGATCTTTGACCTTAGTATTTAGTCCAGATCCTCTTTCAAATGACTCTAAGACCCGAGTCTTAGATTGTGCAATTAGGGATTGTATTTCCTCACTTTCAATAATCTGTGGAAACGTATCGTTATTTTGCAAATCCTATTTCATCTGTTATATCCGTCTCCCGTAAATCTTTTTTCTTCTTTATTTATAGTATCCTCTTGGTTGGCTGATCTTATACATCACAAAAAGGAATGTAAAATTCCTCAAGCTATCCAATGTTCCTCGAATTAAGTCATTATAATCGTAATTGAAATTACTTGCTTGATTGACATTGTGTCGTTTAATCTGTCATTAATGTTGCTGCTTTCATGTTACCTTGTACTCTGTTCTCATACTTAGAAAGATTAAAAATCTTGTATTGAATAGCAAAAGGATAAGATAGTGTTATTATAATGGAATATGCATTTCCTAACGTTATAGTCGACACACAATGGATTTATGACCATTTGAACGACCCCCAGGTGCGAATTGCTGAAGTTGATTATAATCCGTCTACGAGCTATACAATTGGACATATCCCTGGTGCAGTTCTTTTTGATTGGAAACAGGATCTAAATGATCAAAATAAGAAAGATATCATATCCAGAGAAGGTTGTGAGGATTTACTACAGAAGGCTGGAGTAAATAATGATACTATATTAGTTCTCTATGGTGACTATAAGAATTGGTTTGCAGCATTTGCTTTCTGGGTTTTCAAATACTACGGATTTAGTGATGTTAGATTAATGAACGGAGCAAGAAAGAAATGGTTTGAAGAAGATAGACCTATAAGCTTAGATGTTCCATCCCATCCAAGGGGCAACTTCAAACCCTCTGAGCCAGATAATAGCATAAGAGTATTCATACCTTATGTCAAAGAGATTCTTAACTCAAAGGACAAGATATTGGTTGATGTTAGAAGTCCTGAAGAATACAGTGGAAAAATACTTGTTCTTCCAGTGTATGCTTCAGAACAACCACCCAGAGGAGGTCATATTCCTGGAGCCATTAATATTCCATGGGACTGGGCAGTTAATGAAGATGGTACCTTCAAGTCTGTTGAGGAACTTAGGAGGATCTACGACTCAATGAATGTAACAAATAACAAGGAGATAATAACTTATTGTAGAATTGGTGAGAGATCGGCATACACTTGGTTCGTTTTAAAATACCTTCTTGGATATCCTAATGTGAAAAACTATGAGGGTTCTTGGGCAGAATGGGCCAACACAGTTGGAAATCCTATTGAAAAGTAAATGAAGATAGAATTATTGTTATTGTAAAAAATAAAGACTATTGATAGAAATAGAGCATGCTATTATATTTGCCTTCAATCAATATGCTCCAGAGTTCCAGTTTTTCTTGGGCTTTTCATAGAAGTGCTTTACAAAACATAGACAAACAATGTAAGAATTAAACTTGTTGAGACAAGTCCTATTCTAACTAGCTTGTGCTTTTTCTTCCAGTTATTTCTGTTAGGTACTTCGAATTCCATTAGCTCATATCTCCATATGAATTGTTGTTTATCCCACTATACTTTTAATCCCTTATCGGTATTTATAGTGGTACAAATTATCTATTGTTCATGAGCAAATCTGGTTTGACTGATTCAAGTATTGTCTCACACATTGTATACAGAGTTCCCAAAAAGAATCATGATGCGATGTTACAAATCTGCAAAGAAGCTTATGATATGTTCAAGCAGTACGGAATTCTGCACTATGACGCTTTCAAGCTTAGTAATACCGATGTGCCAAT
>JALZGI010000131.1 GCA_030861105.1 Thermoproteota archaeon | reverse complement strand
GGGCTATATTATCCTCCACCACTGTTTTTACTATGTCATTAATATCGCAGGGTCCTCTATTGAGTCGAAATGTATGACCCTCAATTCTTGTAACGTCAAGTATATCTTCGGTGAGTTGATGTAGTCTTCTTGAGTTTCTAACTACTGTATTTAGGATATTAAGTTGTTCATTATCCTTTATCTTTGATTGGAGAATTTCGGTTAGTCCAAGTATAGGTTGTATCGGCGTTCGTAGTTCATGGGCAGCCACATTAATGAATTCTTTCTGCATTTTATCATGTAATTCCAATTGTCTGTTTGCTAGATCTAATCGCTTGTTTGATTCAACTAAAGATTCGTTTGAATGGCTCAGTTCTTGTGTTCTTGAATTTACAAGACTTTGTAATCTAGTATTCCATTTGAATATGATAAATGAAATTCCTGTTGCTACCGCAGCTATTGTTGCAATAATGAATATACTAAAGTGCCTCTGTTCGTCGATTGCCGTGCTAACATCGGCAGACAGATTATGAGGAGCTATGAGGAATAATGTCAGAAAATGCTTTCCATCCATATTTACTGGCGCGCAAGTGAGTGTATTTGTTATTCCCTCTTCCGACCTCACTTCAGTTGTATTGCATGATCCTCTTTGTAAGGAACTTTTCAGAACCTTATTTATTGAATCAGAATTAGAATGAAATGCAGATGCCATTATTGACTCTGAGTCCCCTCCAAAAATGTTTTTGCCTATATATGATTGGTTATTAGCATAGAGAATAATGCCGTTGTTGTCTAGTAAACCAATATCGCTTTTAAGATCTGGAAATAGCTGACTTTTTAACATGTGACCTAGGGAGTTAATTAATAAAGCTGAGACTGCGACACCTTGAAATGTTCCAGGTTTAGTAGAATTGTTATTACTATATTCTGAACCTTGTTTGCTCAAAATAGGATATGATATATATAATCGCGGAATCTTATCGTTGGACTCAATTACGCTACTATAATACGCAGATTCGGTATCCCTGGGGACAGTATAATATGGTCTGTAACTTAGATCAAAGCCCTTATACTTTTGATATGCTGTAGAATTCATATTGCTAATCCAGACTATTTTTCCGTCTCTGTCCAGCCACATATAAAAATCAGTCAATTCATTTGTGTAATTTTGCCTGGAGTTTTATGATGGCCTAAGCTCTTGGGAACTCATTATTGTGTATTGCAGGGGAGTCGGCCAGCGTTCTTAAAAGGGTTGTAGTTGAATGCAGACGATTCTCTACTATTTTTGAGAGATCATAAACCTGAATTAGAGCATTTGATCGCATTTCCTCTGAAGCAATGTTGATTATTTTGTCAGACATATTTGTAAAATTTTGAAACGAGATCACTGAAAGGACGACCGCTGAAGATGCAATGATAGTGAATAAGGTGTATTTTCTCTTTAATAGCGCCAGTCCTCCCATTTATCTAATAGCACTAGTTCCTATAGTAAAGTCTATCGATCTTAAATAAAAAAAAGTCGTATAACTCCCAACTCATTAGGCCTTAGTTTACGTGTTTCTTTGCAAAAGTTTGGCTAATATTGTCCTTTTTAGAACCTCAGATAAACTTCAATGATGGTGACTAATAAAGTAACACTGGTTTATAACGACAATTTCGAGAAAGTGATATTTGCTTTCAGCATTACATAAAATCCAAATGAATTGGTTTAGCAGGTTCAAACCCAGTACCTCGCTATTTATCCTTCGTGGATTCTCTACGGAGTGCCTATCTGTTTCCTTTTACCGATTGGCAAGCCTAGGGTATCAATCAGTCAGCGAAATAGGCTAGTTCGTTTGTCTTGTTACTAGTTAATCTTTAATTCGTTCTTGACTTTTGTCACTAAATCTTCTATTGTTATTGGCTTTTGAATAAAACAATCTGAATAACATCTAAATTCTTCATACTGCGAATCAAATGCCGTTAGAAAGCAAATTCTAACATTGCCGTCTATTTTTCTAATCTCTTTACATAAGTCAATGCCGTTCATTTCTGGCATTTTTACATCAATAATTGCAAGGGTGTACAAACCAGACTTGAAGTTAGATAATGCTTTCAAAGGATTGTTAAACGTATGGACCTCAAATCCGCCGTCCTCTAATCCTATACTGATTGAAAAAGTGATATCGGATTCGTCATCTACAAGTAAAATTCTTGGATTACTATTCATCACTATCATCGCTATAATTGATACTGATATTATTATTGTCTATCAATTATTGTCTGATGTTTTACTGATTTGAAATCTGCTGCCGTCATCAATATGACTATTTAGCGGCAAACTAAATGCAAATATCGTTCCTTTCTTCGTTCCATCAATATAGTTTTCTCCCCATATCATGCCCTGATGGGCCTCAATAATATTCTTTGAGATAAATAGACCCAAGCCAGTGCCTGAGGATGATTTGGTAGCAAATTTTGTAAACAACTTTGGCAATATTACAGGATCTATACCTGTGCCAGTATCTTTAACACTTACCACGACTTGGTCATCCTTCTTTTCTGAACTAACATAGATATATCCCTCACTGCTAGTAAATTTCATAGCGTTACTTAAGAGATTAGAAATGACTTGAGTCAGTCTAGACTTATCTGCCTCCACATTAATGGAAGAGTCGGCTTTGTCGGTCTTGGATGCATTAATAGGGTTATGTAAAAGCTTTATGTTAGCACTATCTGCCTGGCTTCTATAGTCTTGTATTATGTGTGATATCAGTTCATTAATATCAAATACTTCCTTATTCAAAGTTAGTGTGTGGCTCTCAATTCTTGTTACATCAAGTATATCGTCCGTCAGTTTTTGCAGTCTTGCAGCATTTCTTTTTATTCCTTGATTTATTTCCGCTCTCTTCTCTGGATGAGTCTCTAACAAATTTGAAAATCCTAAGATTGCCTGAGTTGGTGTTTTCATCTCATGACTTGCTATATTAATGAACTCCTTCTGCATTCTATCAGATTCTTTCAACTTCCCGTATTGGGAGCGAATTATTTCTTCTCTTTCTATCAAATTTCTATTGGCCTCTTTCAATTTTGCATTATATTGAATACTGGATACTGCTAGCCCAATAATATTAACAAAATATGCTGCATCCTTTAGAACGTGAGCTGTATTATGTGCGGTGTCAAATGAAGTAGTAGAATAAGACATTATGATTTGTCCGAAGATGTCAATTACAATAGCGGCTAACACTCCCTTGTAAAATACATCACTTTTTCTATACAACTGGTTTTTGTAGAAATAAATCAAGGCTATTAGAAATAAGGCAAGGGCAGGAATTTCATATGGTCTATGTATAGGAAAGTCATCTAGCACAGAGCCAGGAAAGACTACAAAAAGTGAACTTACTGCAATATATGCGGAGATAACTGTCAGAGCAACTAAATAACCTACAATCATTGGCGGCATCTTTAGTTTTTCCGTTTGTTTGTCTTTAATTGACAGCTCTTCTTTCCCAATCTGGGATGGAGCGACTGCGGAGGAGGAAGCTGTCAATCCTTGTGCTTCTTCTCTGACTTCTTGTGAACTTCCTATTTCATTTGTGTTATTACCGCCTCTGGAGGATGCTCTAGACAGTAAAGGATAGCATACAATAGCTATCGTAAACATAGCACCTAGAAACAGCCTTCCTGCAAACCAAGTCTGAGGTATAAAATATTTTAGAAACATAAATTCGTCCATGAAGGAGTAAGATACCACGACATGCAACAAATCGATGAGGGCATTTGCAAGAAATCCTATGCCTATAAACAAACTAAACTTATCATCAAGTGTATAAGAACGCGCTATATAGTAAAATGACAATATAGCCGCAAGTATCACTGCGAATAACTCAATGTAAAAATGATGGATCTCCGATAACACCCAAGTAGTCGGATTGACACATAGAACAGCTATTATTGAAAGAGGAACAGATGGGACAAGCGTATACTTAATGAAAGTGTCGTATTTACCAAAATGAGGATAAGTAAACGGTAGATGACGAAGGGATGACATGGATTCACGCTTTTTACTATTGTTTATCATCCCATTCATGCTACGAACTATACCATGTTGTCATTATAAAGGATTATTACTATGTTCGGTATAGGCTTCTAGGTATTTTCTATTCTTTTCCTCGTATTACCCTTCATACGCGAAATATTCTCAACAGACTAATGAAATGATACGAAAGGGTTGGATAATCGCCTATACACGTTATTTTTAAGGAGATTCAGGTAATGAATAGAAGGATGTTGTTCATGTCGTTGCGATTTTCTCCACCCTAATCTTGTTTTATTACCTATTAGGAAAACCGATGAACACTCAGTCTATTTTGCTCTTTTCCTAGGAATCTTTCGGAAGGTTATCAAGAGCTTCGACAAGTTTAGGCATCTCATACAGAGTAAGGTATCAAATAGGTAGAAGTACAATATTCGCACCGCCCACTGGAGTCCTTGCTTGATCTCTTTCCACAGTTGGAACATATCATATAATTAATTATTGGTCGGAAGGATTGTAAGTCTGAAGCTGCCTCAATCGCATTTTTTATTTCAATATCTGAATGAAGATCATTTAGATCGAGATTTACTGCTAAACCTCCATTTAACAATTTATCTATTGAATTATATTTGTTGACCATTGTATACAGTTTATCCTCATCTTGAGAGATCAATTCTTTGCCGTTAATTGTTAATCCCTGCGAATAAAAAACACTGCCTTCTCTGGATGACATTAGAGATGTCTTGCCATATTTATCAGAATCCAAGCGAGCGAATCTTCTTGAGCTATCATCAAATATCATGGCTATTCCAACAGAGTCCTCGCCCATTTGTCTACCTTGGTCCATTGCCACATCAACAGCAGTCTTCAGCACCTTTTGTAGAACCTCGACTCCACCATTATTAACATCATATCCCAGAATATCGTGGACTGACTCCCTAGCCCCGGTAAGATTTATTACAATATTGCTTGTTCCAAGCTGCATAAATGGTGTGCTACTGGATAATGTTGATAACATGCCCTTTCTCGCAAGATCCATGAGTGCTTTCTTTCTATTTGACATAGCAGATAAGGCAGGTTTGATCATCAGTGCGAGTCGAGCTCGAAAATAGGTTTCATCCTTATTAGATTGGTATGCAAGTCTCGGAAGGTTAATAGACAGTGACTGCAAAGCTGCGATTACACCGGAGGAAGGTAAACCATCAATTAATTTTTGAATACCGTTTATGCTTCTTGATCCACTTCTGGTTAGCAACACTAATCCTCCCGTATGTATTATGGATGCAATCTTGTCAGAATACAAACTTAGACTATCTTTGCTTCCAAATTGGAGAGAGACTCCAATCCTGGGGACTCTAGTAAAATTCACGTAGTTATTGTAACTATCAAGAACTGCGTTTATCAACTTCGAATTAGGTTGATCATCAATATCGATATTTAGCGAAGTAATTGGAAGCCCAACCAAAGAATTAAAAGAATATGTCGGTGCTGCCGAAGATTCCAATAAGGCCTTTGTAAACAAAGTCACTATTCCTTCTGAATCAGCCAATTGACTTAACAGAGGAACAATTCCATCTAACACCACTTCTGTTGAACATTCTCTACTCAAGAGTGACACCAAAAGAGGAAGAGCGGTTGTCAAGTCATTAATGTTGTTTATAGAGGGTATTCTCGAAACATTCAAAAACTTGCCTCCAAGATCTATTCCATTTTTTGCAATTTCATCAATGTTCAAAAACAAGGTGTCTGGGACTAATCCCCATATTCCGCTATTGGAAATATTTATTTCTCCTGCCAAATGCAAATCGGCAATGTCTTTTGGTAAAGTACTGTTTAGGAGATGCTCTGAAAGTATAGATTGTGCAGCTTTCATCAGTATACTGTCAATCCCGTTCCTAGCCCTGTCAATATTATTCAACATTTCAAAAATGTCTGCGGAAGGCAATCCCAATCTTGCTAGCTTATTTCTGTATTCTTCATGACCGTGTTCAGTCAGGACAGAATTCACTGTTTCCCTAATTAATGATGAGGTAAGATACGAGCTTTGGAATTTGTATACCTTGTTTTCTACTTCTTCGGTAATCTTATGGGCCTGTTCGAGAGGCATATTTGCCTCTCTTACCAGGGACTGGACAATCTTATGAGAGTTAAATTCCTCGATGGAATGCCCACTTGTTCTAACATACATCTTACCACTTTCAATTATTGATCTTTCTTCTATTTGCCTAGCCAGGCTCAACACTAACTTGCCCAGATTCGTTATTGTGTATCGGCGTTCGGCTTTATTTAGAGCAACAAGAGATTGCCTTAAAAGCTTCCTCAAATGGTAGGCAAACTTGCCGGATTCCTTCTTTGATTTGAATCCTGCAAGTGATTTTAATTCAGAATAAGTGAGAGGTCCTTTAGAATTCAGAATACGAAGAATATCTATTCTGTTAGGACTAGCCATAACAGAAAAAATCATTCTTACCCGCTTTGATGCAGATTCTAAGATTCCATTACGTCTAGGTTCTGGTTGAAAGGAATAATCGTGACTCAACTGTTCCATTGCCTCGATATTCTACCTAAATGATTAAAACTACTTTGTAAATTATATTTTACTATTAATATAATACACTCTACTCAGGTCGTAAAGGAGGGGGTTTTTTACTAGTTATTAACTCATTAGCCTTCCAATAAAACCTTTTTTCCGCCAGTAACAGGTTTTTCTGTTTTTCCTCCTACCCTGACTGTTTCGACATTGGTTGGAATTTCCGGTAACTTCACCTTCGCCTCATTTTCTAGCATTCCCTCGACTTCATTCAATATTGAAACAGCTTCTGTGTCAATAGGTGCTGAAACCTTGTTTATATCTGACTTAATGCTAGAGTTGATTAAAACATCCGAAGTAATGGAATTCACTTCAGATATCACTCCATTTGCACTTGGGACGACATTTGAGATCTCTTTCTGTATATCTTTGACTAACTCAATTGTTGGGTTAATTGTATCCATTACCATTGCAAATTCATTGACTGTACTAAACCGAATCACGACCACTTCAAGGGCAAGGCTTACATTCTGTGTGGTACGTTGAACCTTCCGAATGTTCGATAGCTCATTTGCTAATGCTTTTGCACGCGAGTTGTTACCAGCCTTTATATTCATCGCTATTTGACATCGAAAATCTTTATCCATGGCGGCGAATTTCTTGTCAAGCATTCGTAGCCTTGAAAGCTGATTATTAACCGTGTTGGTAGCTCCTGCTATGTCATTCTGAAATTGCAGCCGTTGTCGATCCATCTTCACTTAGGTACCTATCCAGAAATGTTAAAATCCAATGTCAAACTCTATGTACCAAAAGCTACTATACAGTTAAGCTCCAATTAAATATCAGGCGAATATGCTGAGGGCCTTTATTTCAATTCCGAGAGCATTAGTCTCCCAAACGATCGTGACTTACAATGGATTTTCATTTAGTATTAATGCAAGAAGCGCAGCCCGAAGATCTCGGCCATACGCAGCCTGCTTAAAATATATAGCGTTACTCGTGGAATCAACAGAGTACGATATTTCGTCGATTCGAGGCATGGGATGCATTATGGATACATCGGGTTTGGCTCTTTCTAAAACAGTCATGTCAGTGGTATATGTACCTCTAACTTTTTCATATTCTTGCAAATCAGGAAAACGCTCCTTTTGTATCCGAGTAACATAAATTATGTCGAATTTTGACAGAATATCGTCGTCAAGTGAAGTATGCTGCTGAAGTCTTAACGTTTTCGATATGTCGTCTATGGATTCAGCTCTAATGCGTAGCGTAGGCGGAGATATCAGATGGACAGTCACGTCATACTTCGCTAGCCCATATAAAAGGGAGTAAACTGTTCTACCGTATTTTAAGTCGCCAACGATACCGATCGTAAGACCATCGATTTTCTTTTTTTCTTTAATAATTGTATAGAGGTCAAGCATTGCTTGTGTAGGATGCTCTTCACTGCCGCTACCCGCATTTATTATTGGGTTTTGTGCCAGTTCAACGGCAAACCGGCTTGAACCATCCAATGTGTGTCGTAGTACTATAACGTCGGAATATAGATCCATTATTCTAATAGTATCTGAGAGGCTTTCACCTTTTTCGATTGAAGATGACCTAGGGTCAAAGATACCAATTGAGCTTCCTCCCAGCGAAGCCATAGCAGCCTCAAAACTCATTCTGGTTCTGGTGCTTGGCTCATAGAAGATGTATCCGAGGATTCTTCCATTTCCATAAATGCTTTTGTCGCTTGGTTTCAGTGTACTAATTTTATCTGTGGCTCTGAATATATATTCGAGTTCTTGCCTAGAGAAGTCCCTAATTGAGACAATATCTCGGTCAAAAAGGCAATTGTTAGACATTTCTCCTGCGCCATAAGCTTAGCTAAAACAGATATATTAACACCCTAGTAATTCCAAAAAATTTTAACTGGAATACCTATAGAGTGCGTGTAGATATGATCCATGAGACCCTGCTTTTCTATAACCTGCGTGTAGAATACGAGGGCTGTGTTCCATTCTCGTGTTGGGCTGCCATCAACTTCTTAGCCATTTATAACAGTCATCGCAATAGGAGTTACGTTATAGATAGATTCCTCTTCATCAAGTGATAGTCGCATTCTACGTATTTAATTAGCATATTTGTAATTATAAGAGTGAAGTGATACCATTCTACCTTTGGTTTGGTCAACAAACTTCGTGAGGCAAATCACTTCCACCTTGTACTACTTCCACTCATATCCAGTTGCCTTGAATTTTTGGAAGAAGACTGAGCTGGCTATCTTGAGTACAAAGATTAAATGATTCATACAAGATAATTTTTGTGAATTCGTAAATCCTGTCATTATGTTCAGTCCTTTGATGTTACCACTCTCAACCATCTTGCGCTTTTCCATGCGCCCACCACTTAAATGGTCTCCATCCCAAATTAAAAACCTATTTCATTACTGCAGTAAACTATTGGAATGAAAAATATCAGTGTCACCTTTCATCGTTATACAGCAAGGACATCTATACTGTAGACATAACTTAACTTCTTCGTGGTTACAGATTAAACATATACATCTCTCTTCATTTGGTAGACCTCTATACATCTTCTGATTCTTTGATCTTTCGTTAAAGTAGAGCCACGATCCGATCAACGATACACCAATAATTGTAAAGATAAGGAATACCCTCATGCCAGATCCTATAACAAGCAGGATGCCAAATGCTATCATGCCGAATCCGTAAACCAGTAGCCAAAGCAAGGTAGGACGACTCTTAGCCAATGTGCGCTCGTGAACGTAACCGATATTTATTATCTCGTAACATCCCATTTAGGTAAAGCATCTGACCTGTACTGAGATAATTTGGGCTCCCAAACGTACTTGTGCTATCTTACCTTTCTCTTTCTTAATCATCAACAGCGAGATCAAGACAAGGATGATAGAGACCGTGTCTTTCTAGAATCGTAAGGCGGTAGGATAGTTGTTAATAAAACAGTCCCGATATCTATTTGTCAGATGAAGGACATCTCGGATTTACTTCTGTTTATCATAGCTGTTGTTTGTTTAACATCATTCTTGCCGTGTATCTCCAGTTTCTTCTATATTCCTGATATGACAGATTAGATTGAATTCCATAGGTTCATATTCATAATTTAATAAAAAAATGTACTTGGCTATTTACCGATACGATATATATAGGAGTCCAAACATCGGGTTATTTGCTAAGGCCAATGATAAGCTAATAATACTTCCGCATGGCTTTGCAGAAACAAAGAAGAACAGACTTAAAGAGTACCTAGAAGTCGAAGACCAGGTCTCAATATCCATTGCAGGAACTAGGCTAATTGGTGCCATGACTGTTATGAACAACAACGGAATCTTAGTTCCTTCTATCGCGTCGCACGAGGAAATCCAGATTCTTAAGGAAATGACTGGCTTAAACGTCGAGAGCCTGAAAAGTAAATTTACTGCAATCGGAAACCTAATAGCAACTAATGACAACGGAGCATTGGTATCACCGATATTTAGGGGTGAATTGGATCAACAAGTCAGGGACGTATTAGGTGTACCAGTTCACTCAATGACAGTTGGCGGATTTATTCAGACAGGATCAATGGTAGTAGCAACAAACACTGGAGCTGCCGTACATCCAAAATCTACAGAAGAAGAAATTGAGATAATTTCTGAAGCTCTTCAAGTGCAAGTTGAGCCGGTAACCATTAATGGAGGAGTTCCCTTTCTATCTTCTGGCATACTTGCAAATTCAAAATCCGTAATTGTTGGGAGCTTAACAAGCGGTCCTGAGTTAATTATGCTTAGTAGAGCATTTAGAGCATAATGCAGTTTATCACATAAAAAACTAAACCATTGGTCAAGCATTGCTATGCAATAAATTACTCCTGTTGTGCCTAAGATTAATAAGAATGGCGCTCAATCTTATGCTGTCTTAAACGGGGCAGATTACCGAATAGACTGCTACACTTCTCACACTTCCAACGATTTGCTCTTGCCTCTTCATAGTTAAGGTACACACCTTCTCTATGTTCGTATTTCTTTGTCTTGTAATTATATGTTGGCGGATCATAGTTAACTTTGTACCTTAGTTTTGGAACCCCTTTCATCTCTACTCTACTCTTTAAAGGCCATGTAATTATGAAGTTTTTGATACTTTTCTTACTAGAAAATACATTGAAGATTATATTAATTGTTGGAAAGGCTGACAATATTTCTATAGGGCACTCTATAATTGAGGCTGGTTTAATCTAATCTGAGCATGAAGCATAACTCGCTATCACTATCTCACGAATTATGACGTTTCCCAGATATAGAGTATCTATAGTATTATGCCAGGAGTATTTTATAGTAGCCGTATGTATCGATGATCTAATTTGTGAGAGGAGAAACTATATCAGTCTATCAGGATCAGAAGCCCTCAAAACCCCGCAGCTATTGGATCCGTTGGTTTCATAATCTCGCGCAGGAGTGTTGTCGCATAGGAGCCTTTTGGAAGTTTAAAGGAGAGAACAACTGATCCTTTAAAGTTGAATTCTCTGCAACACAGCGGGGCTTGTCTGAAACCTCCCGAGTTGCTCATTTCCTGCATTTCTTTTATATAGAAATCTCTAGGCGTAATATTTTCTTGCTCCATTATTTTTTTCGTGACGAGTTCAAATCTTCCTTTGCCAGGCTGAAAGGAGTATCCTACTAGTCGTATTGCTGGAATTACTCTAGTACTTGAATCAGTCATAGGACAAAACTTCCTTATTTTGCCAAAAGTAAGTGGCCCTTCAATTTCGAAGCATAAATCATCACTAGCACTATTAAGAATATTTTCACCATTAAAGATAGCGTAGCTCAAGCATCTATTGAAAATATATGATTGATATGCATGGATGAATAACCTTCTTATATTAACTGAAATTGATCGCAGGGCAGATATTGGTTCTTTTCCATTTACAAAGGCATTCATCAACTGATATTCAATATCCATACCTTTCGGAAGACGTTTGAGAATAATTGGATAGTTTTTTGGATCCATGCTTTTTTGCCTAATTTCTCTACTCATTTCAGAGTCGTATTCTGTGGTATATGAGAGCAAAAGCTCGGCTGCCCTTCTGAAATTCCTTTTAACGATTTCTCTACCCACAAGATGTGTTACTAACCTTTCACTCCCAAACCTTTGCAGACCATAAAAATTGGCGATCTTTTCTAGCTCTGTTTTGAACGCAGACAATTCGGAGGATTTTGGCTCAAAGATAGTTATCAAGAATTGATTTCCATGCAGAAACCTCTTGCCTATAGGTTTAGTGGTAAATCCCATCAAGGTAAGAAGCGTATGTTTTGTTCTGCTAACCCTCTGTTTTGGTAGGTTATAAATCTGCATTGAACTGGCATACTGCTTTGTTATAGCCTTTGCGTCCTTCATTCCCATAACCCTGAGCGCTAAACCTAGCTCATTCTTAATTTCAACCAGGGCATGATGAGAATCGACACCTTTCTTTTCGATGATGTAAAGCGGATACCTATGAGATGAGTTCTGATCATGTGATAAATCCTCAAATATTGACTCATCTATTATTTCTGATACTTTGAACCCCTCAATATTTTTCTTTATTAAACCGCCAATTGATTTAAAGTCAGTGCAATAACACTCCATTCCAGCAAGAAGATCTATTCTTGGAACAGAACTAAACCTCATTATCTTATGTTTCCGACTATTAAACTACCATCCAATAAAAATTAACTGCTATTCGTACTCAATTTAGCTTGAAACGAGCAATTGTACTCTTAAAATTCAATACAGTAAAAAGGCCGTAATACCATATAACTGTCGTTTATGGGTGAATTCACATTTTTTCGTTTAATGAGTGATAATATGCAAGCCAGAGAAAGACAACAAGAGGACAAATCTAATGTGTCTCTTGAACATCTAATGGAAGGCAAAGGTGACAGATGCATTTCGAAATTGTCTAAAACTTCCAACAATAGATTACAGAATATATTTAGGGACGCAAGAAAACCTTATGAGAAGAGAAAGAGTAAAAAGATAAAGACAGGTTGTAAAAGATTGATATCGCCTCCCACGAGCAGGTAAATTGAGTAACTCTAACCCTTCTCCTCCTCTTTGGCTCCTGATTTACGGTGTTGGTATAATAATATTCAGTTTCTTGTTATTCTCCCTGAGAGCAGGGGTAAGAATATTTCTTATCTTTTTGGTAATAGGTGTAGCCTTGTCTTTATTGTGGTTAATTCTATATTTAAGAATCAAGCAACAGAGTCGTTCGGGGATTATTGGTCAACAACCGTGCATATGCCCAATTTGCAATCATGAAAAGACAAATTTATGTATGGAACAGAAATGTGCCTGTTGCATAGTTATGAAAGGGGAAACCGTGATAGGGCATAGTAACAATCCATTACAATGAGTATGCTAGAATGTGCTAGAATGAATCATCTTGTGGGGTAGTGTAAACTAAAAGACTATTTACTTACTTAGTGTTATGTTCCTGGCAATCAACTACAACACTTATTTTTGATATCACCTAACATTTTGTGCATGGGAAAACGGAAGTTGTCTGCTAAATCAAATAAGCCGAATGTATCGCTGAATCCTCCGGGTTTAAACTCAATAGGACAAACTTTTGTCTCAGACAGATTTCCTATTACCATGGATAACTTTTGGTTTGCAATTAACTCGAAGGTGATTATAAGTCCTTTTGATTTTGTTACAGTTAAAAATTTGCATAATACCAGGACCATTGGAATAATAAAAGAGTTGCAAACTGTTGCCTTCAATTGTGATACGGTGGTCAGAGATAATTTTATCTATAGTGACGAAAATAAAACTGAAAAAAAACCCGCTACTACAACAACATATACCCAAGACTTGAAACTGAAGAATTACGACTATTCTCCTTCCTCTATTACTATTGCAAAGGTAGCTGTAATGGCAAACACTGGAGTCAAAATAGAGGAAACAGGGAATAATGTTTCAGTTAGTATGCCGGTAGCAGCCGGAAAGACTGTGGAATTTGCCACGGTAGAAGAGATAATATTTGCTTTGGGAATTCCTGAGATGGGTAATCCAATCCCTGCTGGCATAATACATACGACTAACGGACTTCAAGTCCCAATAACGCTAGATATCTCTTATTTGGCTGGCCCAGACACCACTCATGTTAATGCATCTGGAATATCAGGGAACCAAAAGACAACGTATCTATTATTTTTACTACAATCTGCATATCAGAGGCTGAAAGATGATAACGTCGCACTGATTATTTTTAATACAAAAGAAGCTGAATTGCTTCAGATACACAAAAGACAAAAGGAGAATGAGAAAGGACGAACTGAAAGACTTTTTGGTATTTTGGATTTAGAAATAGAGCCATTTGATAACGTTACGTACTTTCTACCAAGAGGAAAAAATGGAAAACCTAATTCGGCTTTTATTCCTGAGGAATATAAGACATACTCATATGAACTCAAGGATATCTATGATCGGCTAGATCTATTACTTCCCGATGCTTACGATCCTCAATACAATCTCTCCTCTATAATAGACTATGTTTATGAGGCTTGGCCTATAAGAGATAGTTCCGGAAAAGCAATCTATACATGGTCAGATTTGTTTGAATATGAAGCATATCCTCAAAACATAGTGTCACATAAGTCCTCACTATTACATTTTCGTGGTTACCTGCAAAGATTTAGAAAATCTTCATTGTTTACTGACAAAAAGGTTACAAGTACATACCTTGGAGACAAAATCAAGAAAATAAAATCAGGCGATGTATTTGTTATAGATGTAGGAACTATCTCGTCACTGGCAGAACAGTCATTTGTCGTTGGAGATGTTATGAAAAGCATTGATGAAATGTTTTCAGCAAGAGAGGACCTAGATAATGACGGCACCAATAATACAAAATATAAGAATAGGCCTAAAAATAGAAGGCCGAAATATATTCTAATTTTCATAGATGAGATTAACAGGTTTGTGCCACGATCTCATAATACACGAATAATTAACCCAGTGGCCGAGCAGGTAATGAGGACAGTTATCGCAGGAGGGGTAAGAGGGACAGTTTTATTCTCTGCGCAGCAATTCAAAAGCACGACAGATGATCGGCTGCAGGAAAGTACGGGGCTACATATAACAGCAAAGTTAGGACTATCTGAATTATCTACCCATCCCTACTCTATTCTAGATGAAAGCACAAAAAATAACATTGCCAGATTAAACAAGGGTGAACTAGTCATGATTCATTCTGCGTTTAGACATCCGATAAAAATTTCGTTTCCTAAGGGTGCGTTTATGAGGCTCAAATAATGAAAATAATTCACTCCAATTTCCAGGATAAACTAAGTATGTACAATTCATGAATCATCTTGATCATGAGGTCATATGTAGTATTTCATCAAATAGTGCTCTTTAGGGTTGAGAACATTAACCAGGTTTCATGACACGTTTGACACGTAATGTGTAATAACTCACGCTGAGAAAGCGCTAATAGAGGAGAGGTGATACTATTTGTATGTCCCAACCTTCCAACAGGATATCCTTATTCTCAGGACACCAATACATTAACCTGGAAACTTACAGAAGAAATGGACAGGCAGTACGCACTCCGGTATGGTTCACAATTGACGATAACAAGATTTTTGTGGTTACCAGAGACAAAACTGGTAAGGTCAAGCGTATACGAAATAATTCAAGAGTAAGAGTGGTTCCTTCTGGAGCAAGAGGACAACCTAAAGGTGAATGGGTGGATGGAAAGGCCTCTTTTACCAGTCCACTTCAGCTTGAACACGTATTGAAGTTAAGAAATATGAAATACGGTTTTAAGGCAAGGTTATCGGGTCTATTTTCCCGCACCAAGGGTAAGTTAGCTGGAATAATAATCTCTCTAGATGAATCAAACAAGGATGATTGAATCACTTTTCAAGTCAGGCTAGGCCCCCTGAGATTGGGCCTTCTATGTCATCGAAGAAGCCGCCTTTCGGTTTCAAATTGTACGGTGGCTTGTAAGCCAATATATATTAAATCTATATAGTGCACATAGTTTGCTATGATAACTATATAAGTATTGTGAACAATATGTATTAACTAAAGATTTGTCATATCACACGGTGAATACAAGCTACATTAGCGGGAGTAATAATGAAGTACGTAGAATTCAGTTTACTGGTCGTTCGACCTATATCCTGTCTTTACCAAAAAAGTGGATGAACGAGATGAATTTAAAGGCAGGAGATCTCGTAAACATAGTAAGGGACACAAACCATTCCCTATCAATAGTGCCTAATTCTTTGAGGCCTGCAGAATCGGTCAACGAAGCAACAGCTGTGATAACACATACTGAGAACGAAAATTCTTTGAAACGGAAAGTAATCTCAATGTATTTAGCAGGATATAATATTATGCATCTAAAGGCAAAATCAGGCAGAATTAGCCCGGTGCAGAGAGATGCAATTAGGGAGGTAATTCGCCGTAATTTAGTAGGAACGGAGATAATTGCTGACTCTTCAGAAATTATAACTGTCCAAGTTCTACTTACTCTTCCTGAGCTATCAATAAATACGGCGGTAAGAAGAATGTTTCTTATTGCGACAGCAATGCACAAGGATGCCATGGCTGCGTTGAGTGAGCTTAATCATGAATTAGCTGAGGCAGTCATAAAGTCTGACGACGAAGTTGACAGGTTTAGCCTTTATATTCTAAGAAATCTTGTCATGGCTACACAAAACGAACGTGCTTTACAGGAAATGGGCCTCAAGGGAATAGCAGATTGTTTGAGCTATCGTGTTGCTGTTAAGAGTATTGAACGGGTTGCTGATCATGCAGTCGGGATATCAAACAAAAACTTAAGACTAAATCAAAAAATTACAAAGGAGGCATTCGACAAAATACAAAGAATGAGTGAACTTTCTCTTTCAGTCCTTAGTGATTCCGTCGAAGCCTTTCTGAGAAGAGATTATATTCTAGCCGATAGCGTTGTTGCTAAAGCCGAGGATATGCGAAACCTGGAAGCAGACGTTATCTCATTCCTAGACAGAGAAAGCAAGACAGAGGGCAAATCTGCAAATGTAGACATTAAAATCATTTTGGAGGATATTAGAAGAACTGCAGAACATGCGAGTGATATTGCAGAAGCTGCAATGAATCAGACTATTCGAGAAGTTATACAAGTGAGAGCAGTCCCGCAGCGAGAAAAGGAAAAAGGAATTGCAGCTACTCTGCCATAGATAGATTCATTCCCGATCTTCGCTGCTACACTACAAAGATATTATTTTCAATTATTGTGCGTTAACTTTAATTCCCCTTTTAAGTAAGTCTGCTGTATAGAAAGCTGGCTAGCTCATTCTCTTTTTTGATGGCGCTTGTTACCTGAACATTCCCAGAGGTCCTGTCATCGATAAACTCTGAGTGACCACGTAATTTACCTCCCAATGTAATCTCAATATTTCCCCTCCTAAAAAAGAAGTGTGATGGTCTTTCGTGAATCAATACAGCCAGTACATCGTGAAGATAAAAAACAGTATTATAGTGCAGCTTAAAGTCTAATAAGGATAAAATAAGTTTACCTGATGACGATTTCCTTACGCTAAGATTCTGACACACTTTATTTACAAATTCCTCGTTCAATTCACATGACGGGTGTTGTGTAACATCTAATCCAACTACTTTTATCTTTGAGTTCAACGAGGGTGACCTCAGAACCACTCTAGCGGCATCAGGGTCACAGTAGAAATTGAATTCTGCATATTTAGTTATGTTACCCCTAACATTGCTGCCTAAACCGTACGCGCCTCCCATAATTGATACTTGTTTTATTTTTGAAAGAAACTCAGGTCTATACAGAATGGCCTGTGCGATATTTGTCAAGGGCCCAGTAGATATTATTGATATATCGTCGTTTCTAGAATACTTTATAATTTCATCTACAAATTCTACAAAGCTTTTATAATTGATAATCCCTAATCCTTTGTTCCCCTTGTTGATCCCTTTTTGTAACGATTCATTGATGCCGGATTGACATGGGTAAAGATTGCCTAGACCATATTTTCCATGATTTTTTTCCTTTCTTTTCACGATTGGTCTGGGAAGTGGATCCTTGATGAGTGGTTGTTGTGCTCCCAGTATAACTGGAACATCCGTCCGGTTCATGGATTTCAACACCTTTAATGTGTTCAATATTCCAATCTGCGGTATTACGTTTCCATATACTGTGGCAATACCAATAAGTTCAATCTTATGCGATCTTAATGCTGTGACAATAGCTATTGCGTCGTCAATTCCAGGATCTACATCCAAAATTACCTTATTTGACAATAAGAATGAGTAGTTAGTATGTTAATATAATAAAGCCGCAGGCTCATCTACAGTATGACTACTAATACAACAACAAAAAAACCTCTATTACTCACACGAACGATATACACAGAGAAAGATAGAAGAGGCGATTGAAGTTAAGTTGAGCTACCAACAAATACATCTCCGACGGTCTTTCTTTTCAAGATCTTTGATCACATCTCTTGTCACATTCTTTACAATATTATTGGCTGCCATGTACAGCACACCCGCAGTCCCTAACCAGAACAATTTTTCTACTGGTTTCATTGTAGCTAAATAAAATAGTATTTATATTATTTAAATCTGTGTTTGATTCAAACCAGTATTATCAAATAGATAAAATTAGTTTAGTCATGATTGAGAATGGAGCAAACACTGAGATCATAACATGGTGATGAAGACTAAGATACATACATGTTAGAGCTCACGATATTACAATGATATGCTCCTGGTTGACCGGTGAATTAGGCAACTTTTCAAGGAAATTCTATTAATTGACAGCCTGCCATCGGTATGTTCGAAGACGGGAACGACTTGGTGGTTAAAATAGATCTAACTTCCTACTTCTATCCAAGATGGCAAAAAAGTGGTTGGAGTTGCTGTATATGTCGATGGTATTGTTACAGTAAGGATTCCAACTGCAGCAGAAGTCAATATCATTACAATTACCTAGTTATCAGCGTCACTTTTGTCAGGCCAAATAGGTAACACAAACGGTAGGGCCATGATAGAAAGAGAAGCCC
>JALZGI010000121.1 GCA_030861105.1 Thermoproteota archaeon | reverse complement strand
AATAAAACCGGTGATCAACGGAAGAGATAGTAAGGCAATGATATCGAAAACTATACTATCGGGACTAATGAGTGCAAAGATAATGCCAGCTCCGGCATAAGCTGCCGAAAAGTAATAACGAATAGCCTTGTTCCTAACAGAAAGCAAGAACCACGAGGCCGTTGCAATTATGACAATAATATAATCAAGATGTTGGTTTATAATATATTCGTGGAAAACTGTATAAACTGTTGCTCCATCTATAAGTGGGTATACAGTTGTTCCAAAAAAAGAGCCAGCAGTATATAGATAAAAGAAAATGCATACAGTAAACGCCATGCCTGATAATATTGAGGAGACAGGCATCCCATACCCTAGATCCTTACTGAGTTTGCTAGCGGCGATCGCAAACAAAGCCAATGCGTTTAGTTCCTTCTAGTCCTAGGTATTAATAGTACAGGTTTTTTATAACTGTACTTATATGCATCTGTATACATCTCTCCACCTAATTACTGTAATTAATACTGAGAATTCAAGGTATAGGAGGGAGAATAAGGTATGATAAAGAAAAATTTTACGTTTAGAACTCTTTAGCCTATCTAGACAAATGGCTTCCATTTAGCTTACACTGAGCGAATAATTCTCAAATAACTTCGAACCAGGAACATATATAAAATTATCATCGTTTTCATTTAGATAACTCATTTACTTAATGCATGCACTTCTAGTCGTTATGAGATTAAAGGATAATTCATCAGGAAATAGGACAATAGCAGCTGCACTTCTCTTATTCTCGATAGCTGTTCTATTATTACTGAGCACTACTAATATAGTTCCAATTATAAACCCACAACAATATGATGCTGCAAGCCTGTCCCACAGTGACGGCTCTGGAACAGAGATGGAAAAAAGGGATAATAAAAGAAATGTCATATTCATACATCCTGATGGAACAACGCAGTCGCATTTTAGCTCTGTACGCTTCCTTGAAGTCGGCCCGGATGGCTTGATTAACTGGGACATGCTGCCAGAAGTGGCCATCTACAAAGGCCACATGAAAGATGCACTTACTAGTACATCACAGGGAGGCGCCACAACCCATGGGTCTGGTGTCAAGGTACTTGCTAATTCTTATGGCTGTGATGGAAATTGTACAGAACAAACACTAAAGAGAACAGTCGTAGAAGAAGCTCGGGATGAAGGGTACGACATTGGTATAATCAATTCAGGAAGTATAACTGAGCCTGGTACTGGAGCATTTGTAGCTCATGTGACAGAGCGTAATGATGGGTGCGAAATAGTAAGGCAAATAGTTGAGGAGTCAGGTGCCACCTTGATACTTGGCGGAGGTGAGAAATACTACCTCTCTACTAATGATACAAGCTTCCATCCAAATCCAATGAACGAGCTGATGCCAGACAAGGGTCGATGTCAAGAGAACATGATTGAAGTTGCAAGAAATTTGGGTTACACAGTGGTTTTCAATGAAAGTCAATTGGCAGACTTGAAGATGACCCAGGTAGAGAAGGTTTTGGGTATCTTTGCCTATGACGATACGTACAATGCCCTTTCAGAGAGGAAATTATTTGACTTGGGGGATAATGTTGGAATTAGTCAGGTGGGCGAATGTGACGATGTGTGTAGGCTTTACGAACCCTATGCACCCACATTCGATGAGATGGTGAAATTTGCAATAGACTTTTTAGACTTGCATTCAGATAGAGGATTCGTTTTAGTAGCCGAAGAGGAAGGAACTGACAACTTTGGGAATGATAATATGAATGCAGAGGGTATGATAGAGGCCGCTAGAAGAGCAGATAGGGCAATTGGCCATGCTTTAGAATTCGTCAAACATAACCTAAATAATACTCTTGTCATGACAGCAGCAGATTCTGATGCGGGCGTGGCAGCTATTATTGGCCCTCAACAAAAGGGAAACTATGAATCTCTTGCCCTTGATGACAATGGCTGCTTCACAGAGCCTGACTTCCCAGGTTTGGATCCACTTGAGTTACCGCCTGACCAAGAGCCGGTCGTTGACGGTGTTACAGATTTTAGCATATTGAAGCAGGAGATGACTACTAATGGAACAGGCATATTCTGTGAAAAGCCATTTGTAGCACAACCAGATCAATTTGGAAATCAATTGCTATTTGGGATAAGGTGGCTGCCAGGCGGCGGACCCGATGTAGGAGGCGGCACAATAACTCGAGCGTACGGGTGCAATGCAGAAGATGTTAAGAGCACGTTGGACAACACAGAACTTCCAAGGATCATGGCAGAATGTTTGGAACTACAAGATCCTCCTCCCTTTGAGCCCTAACACTCCCGCTCCTCCTAGGCGCTGAATGGGTATCCCGCAATCATGCATAAGCCAAGAGTGATTCGTTAACTGTTAACCTGATCTTTGCTGGTAATCCATCCATTGCAGGAGTGATTGGTAAGCCTCGGACGGCGTCACGTACAAATAATATTGATCATCCTGACCTGCATAGACTGTTATTCTGGGAGCTATGACCTTACTATCTTGCTCTATTGGT
>JALZGI010000115.1 GCA_030861105.1 Thermoproteota archaeon | reverse complement strand
ACTACAAGAACGACTTCAACTCCGAAAGCGACAATTAGAGCAGTTAGAACAAGGTCAACAATTAGAAACTCTTCTAAAGCGCCTACAAAGAATACAAAAAAAGACAAAGTAGTCTAGTAGAGTTTATGGGATAAAACGGTAAGAACAAATAGCAATAGAGGAATCAAAACGGGGACGACGGAATCAATGCAAGTCTATTTAGCTATCCCTAGTATTAGGAAAAAGTTCTAGAAGAGGAGCAAAGTTTAGAAGACTCTTACGCAGTCTTCTATTGACTTATGATATTTTCCAAATGGTTATGATTAGTCAAACCGTTTGCTCAAACACGCTTAATATTTTGACCCCTAATATTAACTCCGAGTATGATAAAAGAGCATAATGACAATGACAATGATGACGAAGACTATTCTGTGACTTCAGACGACTTTAGTACTACTTCAGAGAAAGATCTATTCAAGGTCTTTAAGGCATTGGAGTCTCTAGGTTTTAGGCTTACAGATTATCACGAAAACTGACGTACACCGTGTGTAAGAGTGTAGTAAACAAGTTATGAAGTATTATCCCAGCTCCATCATTTCATCAGAGCAGGATGGGCAGTCTTGTCATGTCAGTGCTCTTGTTATTGTTATTGTTAACGTCAGCATGTTTATTACTCAATTAATCCCTTCCGACCCCCTTCTCTTTTTATGCGAAAAGGGAAATTGTTTTATATCCATGCTGATGATGTGAAGTAGAATGTCTGTATTAACATTTTCCTTTCATGTATAAAGTAACGTTATGATATGTTCTGGGTCAAAATATCTTACGAAAATGTAGAATTGGAGACCGCAGGAAACCAAGAACTGGTGGACCCTATGCCTATGACCTATGCACATTGTAGTTTCCTGCGGCGTATGAAACACTCGAAAGTATGAAAAGAATAACCAGTAAAATATTTAGCAATAATGTAAATGATCTATATGACGATCAGATAACAAAATGAAAACATGCGTTTAACTTATTATAATATCGCTCCCTATGGAACCAAAGAGTAACCTGAAGGGAACATACAAGGTAGATCTGTAGTCTCTCCTGCGGCCTAGCACATAATGGGAAAATAATAATTGCAAGCGAAAACCGCAGGCTGTGACTGCTATTCCTCCTCATCTAGCAAGTGAGTTTCTAATGCTACAGCTCTATCAGGTTTAGAAGCATAAATTACGTGGTCGTGGTTTTTCAGAAGGCCTTTGATCCATTCATCCTTCATTGATTGCTCTATACCAGAAATATCGTAATGGCACATTTGTGAACAGTCTGGAATTTTACTCATTGTTTCACTCCTGCCCTCTAATAATAATATCCCAAATTTGGTTCTATACAGAACTTCTTTTCGAGTTTTACTGGGTAGCAGGAGTTATAACAATGTATAATTTGTAATATTTGTAAACTACGTACCTTATAAATTAGATCAAAGAGGTAGAGTATGACTAGTAGATGGAAGCTATTATGAATGATTGTAGTAGTCTTAGGAAGCAAAACATATGTCCATAGCAGGAACCGATAAACCTGATAAACTGTATGGTAGTTTAACTGAAAAATATAGATCGGCAGAATCAAAATCAGGATCAGAAAATGCTATTGTAGTAAAGGAGTTGAAAAAATCATTCAAACAGCTTACGGTGCTTGATGGTGTTAACTTTGTAGTCAAGAAAGGAACAGTTCTTGCATTGCTTGGACCAAACGGCGCCGGAAAAACCACTACTATTCGAATACTAAGTACGCTGCTTTTGCCTGACGGAGGCCACGCGTTAATTAATGGCATAGATGTGGTTAAAAATGCTAACAAGGTTCGAAGTCTGATTGGTCTGACAGGTCAGTATGCAGCATTGGATGAATATTTAACAGGTAAAGAAAATCTACATATGATTGGCCGGCTCTATCGTCTGAGTCATCTAGATATCGAAAGAAGAACGGCAGAGTTACTTGAGCTGTTCGACTTGGTAGAAGCATCTGATCGTGCAGTTAAGACTTATTCTGGTGGCATGAGTCGCAGGCTAGATCTTGCTGTCAGCTTGATTGCATCCCCACCAATCATTTTTCTAGATGAACCTACTACGGGTCTTGATCCGCGTAGTCGTTTGATTATGTGGGATATTATTAAACAACTCGTCTCCAGCGGTACGACCATACTCCTTACCACCCAAGATATGGATGAAGCAGATCATTTAGCGGACAAAATTATTGTTATTAACAACGGAAAAATTATTGCTGAAGGCACATCCGATGAACTAAAGCAGCGCATAGGTTCAGAGCGCCTAGAGATAACACTTGCAGATGGAAGCAACGTTGAGAAAGCCAAGAAAGTAATTGAAGATGATGGCAGTCTCCGTTCAAACGAAAAAATGAGGACTCTTAGCTTGGTAACCAAAGGAGGTGTGAATCAACTGAAACAAGTTCTCAGTAGTTTGGATGAAGCAGGTATTGGGGTTGAAAATATATCATTTCGAAGTCCTACGCTTGATGATGTTTTTCTTACGCTTACCGGACATACATGTAATGACCAAATTGAAGAACAAAAAAGCAAGAAGGTTAGAAAGTAAAGTGATGACCAAATCTTCTTTCAACCCTCATATCCAATTAGAAAAGCATTCGAAGCTCTTTTGGACACTAAGTGATTCATGGGTCCTAGCCAAGCGCAGCATCAAACATATAACTCGAAATCTCGACCAGCTCTTCTCTGTTGCGCTTTTCCCGATGATGTTTTTCCTTTTGTTTCGTTATGTATTCGGCGGTGCGATAGATACAGGAGATATAAGTTATGTAAACTTCCTAGTTGCTGGTATCTTCGTTCAAATGCTAGCTTTTGGCGCAAATTACACTACAATGAATTTAGCAATTGATTTACAACGAGGTATTGTTAATCGATTTCGCTCTCTTCCTATTGCAAGATCGGCTCTGCTTATGGGTCATGTCGGAGCGGATCTAGTAAGAAATACAATCTCAGGATTAATTGTAATCGGCGTTAGTTTTCTCGTGGGCTTTCAATCTGTTGCGGACCCTATAGAATGGATGTTAGTATTCGGACTTGCAATCCTATTTTCACTTGCCATTTCTTGGATATCAGCTATCATGGGTCTGCTCGTCAAAAGTATGGAAGCTGCTCAATGGACAGGTTTTATTGTTATATTTCCACTCACCTTTGTCAGCAGTGCCTTTGTACCAACTGAAACCATGCCCTATGCACTTCAACTCTTTGCTGAAAACCAGCCTCTTTCACATGTTATTGAGGCAATTCGTGCTTGGCTTGTCGGGACACCAATTGGCAATTCTGGTTGGCTCGCATTCGCATGGTGTATAGGCATCATTATTGTTTCAATGCCAATAGCGACATGGCTATTTAAGCGTCAGGCATCATTACGATAGAATATTGTTTAATGCCCGAATAGCTTATCTACTGATGGCTCTCGAAAAGAACTGCTATTCCTTTCTTTATTTATAGAGTGTCTATTCTTTTCTTCTTTTTTATCTGTTATTTTCTGTAATAGAACATCGGAGAAATTACCCTCTTCTATATCAAACCTCATTGCTTCAACTAATGCCTCTTGCAAGTATTGGGAAATAGACTCTTCGTAGGTATTACAAATAATATTCAGAACTTCGTATTGGTCCTTTGTAAGTGTACTCTTTCAGATATTGTGACAAGCTTTTTATGATCTTTGTTGTCGTCCTGAATAGTACTAGGTGTCATTGAAGCAGATGTAGGATTACCCATTATGTTAACTATTGCACTTTTAAGCTATATTTCTTTGTTCAATACTTGGGCCTTTATGGAAATCTCCTCCGGACAGCAATAAGAGTATCTATTTCATTACAAGCGACAAGTCACATTCTTGACAAACATACAGCAGCTTATCAAAGTCTAAGATAATGTCATGATGTCATAGCACATATGCTCAGCACAGTAATCCTCTTTGCAGAGTTATTGCTGTAAAGGATATAGAAAAAGAGACCCTTATTTCGGTACAGACTAAAAATCAAATATATATCCTTAAATCGTCACTATATTTTGTGGCAGTTTTAGATGTCAAATAGAGTGGCAAATTGGGAATCAGTTGTTCATAAAACTGTAAGATCTAGTGAGGGAAATTTGATAGGAAATGTTGATGGAGTGGATGAAAATTCCATTTTTATCTCCACTGAAGGTGGAAGAACAAATTATAAGATACCTAAACATATTGTCCAAGGTTTTGACGGACATGAAGTATCATTGAATGTGCAGAAACCAGAGCTTGAAAGATTCAAGGGTGCTGCAGGCGAAGGTTTCAGAGGAGTAAAGTAAGTCATAGTTACAGTTGAAATATTCAAGTGTCTTCCTTACCATTCTGGCTACTACTATTGCGTTATTGTTACCAGAATAATTGTTAAAAAGATAAGATTCCTTTTATTGGAGGCCTAACAGAAAAGAGAAGAGAGAAGGGATGGAACCAAACAGGCAAGATTTTTTTAACCTATTTAGATCTTATATGGATTTATGGTATGAATATGTCAATGCATACAATCGTATTTATGCTGAATACATTAGAAATATAAGAAAGATGACTGAGCCTTGGCTAGACTTATTTAAGTTTTGGTCAGGACAATATAAAGATAAAGTAAAAGTAGAGTAGTTGTATTCTCACAGGTTAGTGGATTTAACCAAAGCAGCTGAAATTAATAGAGAATTTATTGGATTGTAAAACAAAACAAAGATTTTGAAACTATAAGAAATGATGAACGTTTCAAAAAATTAGTTTCTGTAAGTCCCCTGTAAAGCAAAGGAAGGAAAATTATAAGATAAGGCTTTCATCGTAACATTTCATT
>JALZGI010000107.1 GCA_030861105.1 Thermoproteota archaeon | reverse complement strand
CACGCTCAGCTGTCAGCAACCGCGCAACTTCCCTCGCCGTGAGATCCAATAACTTTGGAAGGTCACGCTTCAGCATTGAGCTACTGACTCCAATACAACAGCGCTGAAAGACGATCGTCCGGAATTCTTCGACTGCTCAGCAGGGCCCGAAGATTCCATCTCCATAATCTCGCTTTCTAAGATATCGCAGAATTGCTCGGAGTGTAATACTGGAGGCGCGGCCAGGCAACGGTGTAGACAGATCAAAGCCCACCGAAACTGTCAAAGGACTTTGAGAAAATGCCGAATAGAGACATCTTTTCCAATCCCTGCCGGTGTCCATATCGTAGATATACGATGACAAGCTCTACCGACAGTTCGTTCTATTTTCGCTACGGTTCCTTCTTGCAATTGTCCTGAAAATTTAATCTTCTCTGAGAATTAGATCCAATGAATTGGCCTAAGTATATGTGGTACATTCATTGCCTTATACCAATCCAGCGCAGAGCCCGGGCTCTTCTGATTCTGTACATCGGTTTGCTTGCCAACGCACCAACACCCGATCACATCTTCTAAAGAAGCTATACGTTAAAATTGCCCCAGGGAATAGACCTGGGAACCTGGAAATCATCTTGAAAGTAGCAAAGGGCAAGAATCACTATGGACATAGATATGTCATGGGCAGAGATCGTAACCACATTAGCCGTCATGGGTATCATTACATTCCTCCTATTAGTGTAAATGGCGAGGCGAGATACGGATGATGAGAGAAAGGTTGGGAGGTAGACTATGACGCTATTCCCCAATAAAACAGAAACCGCGTTCAGCGGAGAAGGCATTTCGGCCACTCACGAGATTGTGTACCTCGTAAAACGGCCATTATACGAGTTCTGTTTTGCAATTCCTAAAAGCCAGGCAATTTTTGAGAGTAATGGAGGGCCTTTATTGCAAGTGTACTTCTCCGGTCAAAGTCAGCTACACGCCTTGGTTCTTAGGATGGGCCAGGCGGAAGATTTCTTCGATGGGCTATGTCGTTTAATGGACTACATTCATGCTGAGGTGGCTAAACGGGAAGGATAGGTTTGATGATGATATGAGTCTAGGGATGTATTATATCGATATCATGTTAATTGATCTACTATGATAGTGTACATGGTATTGGGCTGTCGCTCAGGCAATTATATTGACCTTGTTAAGAGAGCAGATTGAGATACCATTTGATTAATTCCTTACCTGAGAGAAGGAAAAGGATTGCACCGCAGGATAGAAATGGTCCGAAAGGCACTTTATCCTTCCGTCCCTTCCTGCCCAGCAGCATAAGTGTGATCCCAACCAAGGAGCCCAACAGGGCACCGGAGAAGATTGTAAATAGGGTCCCCTGCCATCCGAGGAAGGAACCGATCATTGCGATTAATTTAATATCTCCTCCGCCCATCCCTCCCTTGGAGAAGAAAGCGATCAAATAAAAGAGCCCACCCCCTAGCAAGAGAGCGGCGAACGAGTCTATAAGCGTGATTGGAAGAGCCCACGTACTCAGGCCAAGTCCAATGATCATACCCGGTAAGGTAATAATGTTTGGAATGATTTTATGATCGTAATCGATCAATGCAACCACTAAGAGTGTTGATGCGAGTATGGCATATACAACAAAAGTAATCCCGAACCCGAATTTGAGCCAAATCAAAACAAATAATAAACCGACAATAAATTCCACAGCAGGATATCGGAAGGAAATATGTTCTTTACAGAATCGGCAGCGCGCCCCTAGTATAAAATAACTTATGAGAGGAATGTTATCTTTAATGCTAATTGCTTTGCCGCAGGCACGGCATTGGGATCCCGGTAAAATAATTGACTTGCCGCGTGGAAGCCTATAAACGACGACGTTGCAAAAACTACCAATGATCAAGCCAAATAAAAACATGTTAAGTGGTTCAATCATAAATAGCCCCTGAGGCAGAGCATTATCGAAAGTATTTCTAATGGTGAACTCTTGAGAGCATATAATGATTCATCGTTGGTGTCAAACTGTTAGCTTATCATTACTGAACATTAAAGAAAATTATATAGGTAATTACTTACCTCTGGGCTTTAAAGGTTACTGCCTTAGGCAAGGAAGTTAAAGGAGTTGGTTTAGC
>JALZGI010000076.1 GCA_030861105.1 Thermoproteota archaeon | reverse complement strand
GAGACTGGACAAACAGCGGCTCTGCCAGAAAAGAGTTTCCCTTTCCGAGTCAGACAGCGTGAGATTTCGCTTTAGGCCAACTGGAAGATTTAAAATTAGTAAAAAGTCGAATATTTCTGAGAGGTGACTCAAACTTGAGGGGAATAGACTTGTGTATAAGGGATCCTGATATCTCGAGCGTAAAGAAAGTAGCTAAACTACTAAATATTGAAATCATAGGAACGTTGCACCCGCGTAAAACCTGTGATGAAGTAATCTATCGCTTACAAAAGAAGCCATCCTCTATGACTGATTATCGTTATTTGGTAGTCGCCGAAAGTATTGAACAATTTTCAAGATCTTCACTTATCCCCAACCTGATAGTAGTTAGCGATTTTCAAAGAATAAAAACATTTGTCAAAAATAGGAAGTATAAATCCAAGATTGCTTTAGAGGTCTTGCTGTCCGACATCAGATACGAACAAGGAATAAGTGTAGGTAGGTGGTTCAGGGAGGTAACAGACCTCTACAAATTTACGAAACAGTACGGTTATCAATTCGTTTTGTCCAGTGGAGCTAACTCTATTTCGGAAATGATTTCGGCACAATGCATTGAATCAATAATGAAAATTTGCGAGATACCTCCCCAGATCTACTGGCGTGAATTGGAAGATTGGATAACACAACAGGACACCCCTAGGTTCTATGCTTAAAAGAAGGTACAAAAGAAGATACATCGGAACTGTTCTCCAAACGGTAGTAGCGGATCTGGATTGGAAGGCTCTCTTTAGACTTGTGCTAGCAAGAAATTCCGAGCTTTTTGGACACATTTTCAATGAACTCTCAAAAGTCAAGCTTGTTAGCCACGAGAAGAACGGTCTGGCTATAATTAGCTGCGGGGCAAAGAGCCTTGATCTGCTACTGGTGTCTTTAACTTTTATGGACCCTCCATTACTCATAATAGATGTCTCTGGAAGTATTAACAAACTAAAAAAGCGATGTACATTAGAGTTGGCATCCATCTATAACGGTGAAAAATTTGCGAGGTCATAATAAACGTCAATTCTATGCATGCATGACGTTCTTACTAGAAGAACTCATATCATATACCCTAGTTATACCATAAATGGAACGGGCTAAACGAAAGACAGAGACTCCTGTAGTAGTTATAGGAGGATCATCAAGCGGTGTAGGGAAAACAATTGTTTCAATGGCTATCATGTTTCACTTGAGCAGAATGGGATATAGAGTCCAACCCTTTAAGGTGGGACCCGACTATATCGACCCTTCGTATCATGAAGTCGTATGTAACAGGCCTTCATATAATTTAGACGTCTGGCTCATGGGTAAAAAAGGGGTATTAAAGAGATATTCTGAAGCGACTTCAAATGCAGATGTTGCAGTAATAGAGGGAGTAATGGGTCTTTTTGATGGCGTCTCCGGTAGGTCAGACTTTGGAAGTACAGCTCATGTTGCTCGCCTCCTCAATGCTCCAGTTGTGCTTGTCGTTGACGCAGGTAAGACAGGTGGATCCATTGCAGCTCTCATTTTCGGATTTGCAAACTTCGAAAAAAAACTTAGTGTATCGGGAGTCGTTCTAAACAATATTGCGAGTCCTAGGCATCTCAGGATTATAAGAGAAGCCATAAGGGGTAGGGTTGATGTTCCTATTGTTGGAGTAATTACCAGACATCGTATTCTAGAATTAAAAGAACGACACCTTGGTCTTATTCCGGTCTTAGAAAATCAAAGGTCTGCCAAGAAGAAAATTATTTCAGCATCGCAGATGGTTTCTAAAGGCATCTTCTTTGACATGTTTAAACATCTTGGAGTGAGAAAATCATCGTCATTATTTCCTATGTCCTCCTGTAAGAGTCATAAGCGCAAGGTCAAAATTGCCATCGCAAAAGACGAATCTTTTAACTTCTATTATGCAGACACCATCGATTCCCTCGAGAGGAATGGTGCTCAGGTAGTATATTTTAGTCCTGTTAAGGACAACAAACTCCCCGAAGGAGCTTCAGGAATCGTTTTAGGGGGAGGTTTTCCTGAAATCTTGGGAGGTGAACTAGAGAAAAATCACTATATGAAAAAGGAAATAATACAAGCAGCTCACAATGGAATGCCTATCTATGCAGAATGCGGAGGGCTTATGTACCTAACTAGAAATTTAACTGCTTACAAGAACGGGAAAATGAAGAAAAGCAAAATGGTTGGATTGATAGATGCCAATACTATTATGGGTCATAGTCTAACGCTAGGCTATACCGAAGCCGAGAATCGATGCCATTTTTTTAGAGGTATAAAGAAAATCAGAGGTCACGAATTTCACTATTCACAAATCATTGACATCGCTAAAGATCTAAAGTTTGCCTATATCCTAAAAAGAGGAAATGGAATATTCGATAAGAAGGACGGTTTTGTTGTTTACAATTGTCTCGCGTCCTATATGCACCTCCATTTTGGTGGTGACCAAAGGATAGCTAGAAGGATTGTGGAGCTCGGCAGAAGTTATTTGAGAAGATAATAATCGTTACTCAGGTAGAGTTGCACCTATTAGTATACTAACCTGTAGATTAATTGCATTCGTTTATTCTACCAATCAAATACTTGTTGCCTATAGGATCCTTGATTTCTGTCGTCAGATAGGCAAAAGTCCTATTATGAGACTTAGAATGGTATATTTTCCTATTTTGAAATCTAGATACCGTTTGGGACACTCACGACTTATCCAGTGCTCACCCATGACGGAGAAATTTGCTATACTATCAAGCCTTGCTATAGTCCCTCTTGCGCCAAATTATGTCATCTGACGAAGATATATGCGGTTACTGCTAGAAAGTAACACAAGGGTTACCTCTCAACAGAACGCCAGGGTTACCAATGGGCAGTATCGAAGCCACACAGGGGGGGTGGATGTCGAATTCTGGCGCAATTAGATACGACATGGGTTACAGTGACCTGTGACTAATAAGACAATAAAGAATTCTGTTCGATAGAGTGTAGATAGCATACCTAGATTGAGTTGAAGACCGAAGTCCTATCTTAGCCAAAGACTTTACCACCACAATTTTGAACAATATAGCTGACGTAATAGGGTAAACAAAGCTTTATGATCACAGCTTCACCGCGTCTGAGTTTTCTCAGCTAGTATTTACGAAATTCGCATACAGTATAACATTCCTTTATATAGTAATGAATACAGAAATCGTGGCGTGACGATTGCAGTCGTCACATTATTTGTCATGATTGCTGTGGCAACCGGAATTGCCAATGTAACACAGGCCTTTGGTCATGCTAACCAGGCCTAGAGATACAACATAGTGGTAACACGACGGTGGCTATAGATAAGTACCAAAATCCCTAGGAGGTTAGTCATGTCGTAGTTTAGATCCCTCAAACACTACAGTTATCATCTAGGCTAGGTGGAAGCAAAAAGTTGTGGATACCATCTATTTACGAATAAAGGATCATTAACAGATTTGATGGGCAATGGGTAACTACCTTGTATCCTTTAATCTAATCTAGTGTCACTTAAACCGCACTGTCTGCATCTATACATCATTATCTTTTCGGTTTCCCTGTCGAGCGACATTTCTCGTCCGCAGCACGCACAATCCATTTGCTCAATGATTTTATAGTTATTAAAATATCCTTCGCTATTGTTCTATTAAAATATGTTGTCTTAAAAAAGGGCACCGACTCAGATGGCACCGTATTCACTATTGAAAGTGGTACCTGTGGAGAGGGCAGCATCATGATCTGCTGTGTTGGTTAACGACTTCATAGGAATGGATGACAGAATTCTAATCAGGAGGTTGGCTTCATCCCTCTACGAGTACAGAGGATCAGCTTAAAGAAGAGGACGGTAAGCTGATTGATACTGCAATAGAACATATTCCAGAGGATTACCTTATCATGGGCATGGGTTTGAATGTCAAGTCAGTATGGGATTTGTGTATGGCTATCAATGCGGTTGTATTGTGATAGGCTTGCAGACTTTTATTAATTTAAGTTGGTTGGTGGCGGGGACACTTCAATGGAAGGGGCGAAGTATATGACTATCCGAATACATGATGCGGCCAGGAGAAAGCTAAGAGGAGGAGGATTTAGGGCCAGCCGATGAGGAAGGTGATGCAGCATTCGGATGAAGCTTAGCAAAGACATGTCAATAAGATAAAGAACTGAACGAGCCTAAGACCTTGTGGCTTCCGGCTAACCATCACATAGCAGGACATTTCGTAAACACAAGATACCCTTTTCTATGAGTTACCTGATAAAGCCTAGAACCGGTGCTTAAAAACAATCTCCAAACATGGGAGTTCGAGTTTTGATTTAGGTCCAAACATCCTTCTGCTTTTGATGTGCCACTCTTTTTCTTTCACCATTTCTTGCAGGTACCCAATAAAAGGCATCCATATCTTTGCGGGCCCGTCGGGATTCGAACCCGAGACAGCCGGATTTCTTCCCTGGATAAAAGTCCGGTACTCTACCTGGCTGAGCTACGGGCCCGCGTCAGGTGTATGGGAAGACAGTGCAATTTAATTTTATACACTCATTCAGGTGGTCTCCCATCAAAACATTTTAATCCTCTTGAGTGGGCACTTTTAAATGCGCCCGGGTAGTATAGAGGTATGCATTAAAGCATATTAAAATAGATGTTACCGTAAAGTCCGGTCTAGTATGGGGGACTGTCACTCCTTCGACCCGGGTTCGAATCCCGGCCCGGGCGCTTCTAAACACGCTTTTTACCCTCTTCCGAAAGAGCGTTTAGGATAAAATTATAAACGTCATTATTTTTGACTGCTATGAAAGACATCTTAGAATTCACTCCAAGCTCAGCGTCAAGCAACTGGTTCTCTAGGGAGAAGACCAATCCACCAGCTTCCTTTACGATCAAATAAGCTGCGGCCATATCAGTTGATCTAATTCTACCACGTAAATCAACGTATGCGTCTAATGACCCCTTTGACAGGTAACAAAGTTCGAGTGCGTTAGCACCAAACAGTCTGATGTGGTCAGAAACTTTGATTAGCTTGGAGAGTGCACTGATATCATCAGAAGAACTCCGAGAAATATTCATCCCAATGATCAAGTCTGTGCCTTGTCGTTCTTCACTGTTTGTGGTAATCTTTACATTATTCAAATAGGCTCCCTCGTTCCTTTTAGCTATGAAAAGTTCTCCGCGAGCTAAGTCCATAATGGCTGCATGCATCACCGAACTCAATCTGTTCTCCAAGGCGTATGCAAGAGAGCAGCAATAAAAGGGCAGCCCAGCTGCGGCATTGGCAGTCCCATCAATCGGATCGATTATTAGATATCCTTCTTGACCAGAGATTGTACCACATTCCTCACCTATAATGGTGGGACTTAGACCAAACCTCCTGATTGTTTTAATGACCACCTCCTCAGCCTTTATATCCATCTTCCGTGATAGGTCGCCGCCCGCCCCAATTCCCAGTTGTTGGTTACCCTCTGGAGTTCCAATGTGACCTTGCATTGTCTTATATACTTCTTTACATGCTTCCCGGAGTACCTCAAGTGGAACCACGTGTCTTACTTACAATTAGCTAATAAAAATGTGATAACACATAGCCTGCCCACCATGCTGTTAAATTGATCCGATAGTAGCACCCGTGAATAATTGAGTTGCATCTTGATATTTTATTCATCGCCAGGAGCAGAGATATAAAGAATGCTAATGCATAAAATTAAGTGCTTATCAATGCTAAACCTTATCCTTCTCTGTATCTGTGCTGTCCTCGTCGAGAGCCCAAGGGAACCATTTTCCAATAGCTCTTGACCAGTCTACCCTCAATGAAAAATATATTAATAGTCCCAGAACCAGTGCGCTTAAAAGAGCCCCGGCTACCAGATAAAGGGGACTAA
>JALZGI010000075.1 GCA_030861105.1 Thermoproteota archaeon | reverse complement strand
CTATCGCTTGGTTTGTTGGTTTAGAGATTCATATACATATACATATACATGATCATGCTTTGCCCTTTTCATTGTCAGATTCAAAGATAATCCCAAAGATATCCTTGTCATCTATCAAGCGTGCACCTATTTCCATTATCTGTTCTGGAGGTATGCCACTTAAAGAAAGTTCATCCTTGTCAAGAGCCTCTAACTTCCAAAAGCACTTAGCTGCTCGACTTATGAGATTTAGACTATGGAATACAACTTTACCATAGTTTGATAGAACATAACGTCCCCGTTTTCTGGATACCAAGCCCGCATCGTTTACCAATCTGGACATGTTAGAGTAAAACTGCTTCCTCGTAGTACGGATCTGTGACTGAAGGAATTCAGACGCTACCGTCCTGGAGGCTCCAGCTAAGGAAGCAGTAGCCACTAATATAAACAGTTTCAGACCTACGGGATTTGATAAAGCGTTAAGAGTTTTCCCCACATGAGAGCTATTGATGAGTTTACCCTCTTTGGCCATCTGCAATACTTCTGTAAGGAGTTTCACCCAACCCAATGTCCTTTAACAATCCAATGTCCTTTAAACATGATTGGATATTTAGTGTATATTAGTCGACTTTTTGTAATTATTAGTCTATTAATCTAAAAACAGGAAACAGATTTCTAACTTTTCCATATGTAAAATGAAAGAAGTCAGGCCACTTCGGTTTAAGGCTTTAAACTGATTGTAAAGATAAACCTTTCAAAGTGAGTGCGGTTATTATACAACGTAATAAGTATGTCTATCTATAACAACAGACCAGTATACTTGCCACCGAATAATAGAACACCTTCTGACGAGAACAAGTGCGTCTAAATCCTAGATACTGGCTTTCTAAAATAGAACTGCGGATATCAGTAAATGGTTTATACTGGATTATGAATATACATTATCCCTTGGTGCCAAAGCAGCAGATCAGATCTATACACTGAAAAAACCAGGTGATCCTGTATCTCTTGCAATAAATATAAACGATCCAAGCGTTCCTCTACGAGGAATACAAAAGTACACAGATTTTCGCGAGAAGGTATTAGCTTGACCTTGTTTAACATTAAGCTTCATTCAAAGCATTTATGATTCGTTAACCCTAATCCGTTAACCTTAATACACACAGTATTATTCCCTTGAGCAATGAATCCTAGAACATTGATAGTGGTTACCGCTAGTTTGTTATTGGCAGCCACAATTATTGGTGCAGGGTTGTCTCCTAAAACAAACAATGCGCTTGCTCAAATGATACAGCCTGGAATGATGGGCATAGGTACTGGTCAACATGTATGAAGCGCTCTTGATGCAGGCGGACTTTTTAAGTGCCGCTGAAGGCCTTGTTGTGGCTATAGCGACGCTCTTATCAGCAGCTAGTGGCATAATTGTATACATAATAAATGCAAAAAAATCAATTAATAAAGGAGAGCTGTCTGCAAGAGATGAACAGATACTCGAGGCTGCGAAAGCTGCGTTGCTTGGAGGACAGAAGACAGTAGAGAATATAGGCGAAATCAGACAGGTCGCCCAGGCTATATATGACATTTTAGGTCCAGAACAAAGGCGCCAGCTCGAAGAAAAAGTTGCTCCGATTCTGAGAGATACTACTACACGAATTGATGTAGGAAATCAACAGATCGCTCATATGAGGAGTGTTTTGACATCTTTAATTGGGCCCGACGCCGACGTAGATAAAGACACGCGTATCGTTAGAGAACCAAAACAGATGTCAGAGAGGCTTAGGTCTACTCCGTTATAGTGCATGTCCAATTTTCAATCTGTAACGTATAGCAAACCTAAAGGAGAAAAAAGTAGAAGAGAAAGCAAAGTAAAGAAAAGAGTAGAAGCTTTACTTGATAAGCATAGCAGGCCCAAAGGACAAAGAAAGAGAAAGGAAAGGAGATAAAAAGACAAATGAGGTATGACAATTAGCTCTAATCTGTCTATTAGTAATCCTCGAATCTTTTGCTTATTCCTCCATTTTATTTCTACATGCTCTTTACTAAAATAATCATTAGAGGTCTTGGTTATATTCATCCTGGAAAAAATTAAGTCGATTAATCAAATTACTTACAACATCAACTCACCAAGAATGTTCTCATTTTTTCATATACCACAGCTGTCTTCTCATCAACTAGTGAATGACCTGCATTGGTAATTTCCTCAGACATAGCATTTGGAAGACACTGTCTAAACTTTTCTAAGTACATTTTTGGTATTGCGATATCCTTATCACCCCATAATATTAAACAAGGAACATCTTCAATTCGCTTGAATTCTTTACTGCTAATTTGAGTTGTTGTAACGGTATTAAATGCTTCTTTAAATGCATATCTTGCTCCAGGTTTTTCAATTATATTATTGAAGAAACTAATTGATACAGAAAGTAGACTTGAAGGAGAGGCGTACATATTCTCTAATGCCCTTTTAACTTTTTCATATCTTGATATTGGATTTACTTCCATAGCTGCATTGAAATATTCTTGTAATACCTGAGTTGGTTTTCAAGCAAACCTGCGGAGCCTGCTAGTACCAATTTCTTTATCATGTCACTATTTTCTATGGCAACTTGTGCAGCTATATAACCACCTAATGAGATTCCGACTAGATATACGGTATGCTTACTACCGTGATTACCATTGTTGTTTGTATTACTACTCTCTTTTTGCTCTTCTTTATTTAGTCCGATCTTTTCAAGAAAATCCACAACGAATTTGCTGAGTCCTTTAATGGTGTAATATTCAGGTTTCTCTGGTTTATCACTTGCTCCAAAACCTACTAAATCAATCGTTATCGTATGAAAAAAATTCGACAACGCTTCTGGGATGTCTCTCCAAGAAAGAGATGAATCTCCAAGTCCGTGTATAAACAATATATGTTTGATACTTTTGGGATCGCCATACTCTTGGTAGACTGTATTTACTCCATTAACATCTATAGATGGCATTTATAATATGCCTAGGATTATCAAAGGAGGTTATATGTCTCTTTTTTAGTGTCGTTCTATAAACAAATAGTATATTCTTTATTCTTTATTCTCCAAACATTAATTTGACATTTTGCTAAAAGGATGGCATTTGGTAGTTTCAAAGCATATTCAAAATTCTTCCTTGATTCAAGATAAGAAGGTGTTTAATCATTACCCATTAGTGCTTATTGTATTAATAGAATGATTTAACCTTTTATTTCTCCTTTCACTTCCTAAATTCGACTCGATCTATGCTTGGCGACATTCTATACGAACTAAATGATATCAAAATCATATCCCAACGGATAATAGAGGAGGATCCAAATGGGATAAGAATAGAATCTACCATCTATGCTTCTTCAAATTTTAGAGGAAAGGATATTACAGAGACAACTACATTTTGGACTATGCCAATACGGAGCAACAATAACGTTCTCTATGGTGAAGCAAATGGAGTATTAATGACTAAAGACAGACAGGGACTTGCAACCTTTAGGGGACGTGGTCTTACATTTAAACTAGGTAATGACAGGATCAAGGACAGAGGCTGTAGAATTTATAGCACTACTGACGCTTCTGAGACGAACAAACTATCATACCTAAATAGCCTAGTTGGACTTTTCGAGTATGACATAGATGAGTCTGGGAGAAGAACTTTGAGAATATGGGAATGGAAATAGAATTTAAGAAGTATGTCCTTAGTGTTTTTTGGTGTGCCACATACTTTAACTCTAGCAGATCATCAATTTACTAGGTGTCCACTTTAATAATGTAGATCAATTACCGGTGTCGATATATTTGACTGGTCTCGTTTTCTTCCTTTCGATATGCAATCTTTAGCCATATAGGAGTTATAATAGTTGTTAGTGCGACCATTATAATTACAGTTGTATAGATA
>JALZGI010000017.1 GCA_030861105.1 Thermoproteota archaeon | reverse complement strand
ACTAAATTATTGTTAGACGATGTGATTGAATAAAAATGAGGAGATTAGTTAGTTATACTTGTGGCCTTTAGCCAAGTCCAATAGCGACTATTTATTGGAAGAGGAGGAAGAGGATATCTCATCTTTTTGTCTAGCAACCAGAAGACGACAGCTAACTGCATCCAACTTGTGTTCGGAAACCATGTTATCTAATTTAGAAAAAAGCAGAGTTAGCTCATTGATGTCTTGTACAAAACTTTCCCAGACATTTCTATGTTCAAGATCTCTCTTCTTCGCAGAATGTTCTATTATATTTGTAATGGTGTATTTGTGAGATGCTAAAGCGTCTTTTATCATAGCAATCTGATCTCCATATAGTATGAACTTATTATCCACAATATTTTCTCTTGTCATCTTTCTTGCTGCGAACTAGCTCACCTTCATTTTTAATAATTGCTATACCCCTTTACAAGTAGCAGATCAAGGTACTAGAGTCAAGAAAAATCATTCCATCTCGTCCCATCTTCCTGGCTTAAGTATGGTATTGAAGATAAAGATGTCAAAAATGGGATCAAAAGCATGCTAGACTTGTGCTTTGGAAGAATATCTCCATGTTAGTTACACACAAAAGATTGTTATGGCTCCTTGTTCGTCTGCGTAGCATCTACTTTTTCTTTTATGGCTTCCATAAACTTCCATCTAAGTACATACGATAGATAGAATTTACATGAAATAAAGTTAAACTATGAAGAATATGTTATGACAATCATTTTTATGCCTGGTTATTGAAATTAGAAACCCCATACAGAAGGGAGAGAAGAGGAAAACAAAAGAGTATGCCTCAACTCGGCTGCTTTGGACTTAGTCGCCATTTGTCTTGTTTTCTTCTTCTCTTTTTTTATCTGATTTCGATATTACCATCAACAAGGTCTCTTAAAGTGACAATAAGGGAAAGTGGAAGATTAGTTACTGATACTATAGTCGAGCATTGAAGATCTAGATGATTTCTCTTCTCTTGGGAATAGCAACACATTGTAAGGGGTTGTCACAACATAAGTTATTTTGATATATATGAATACCGACTATTTGTAGGATTTACGTGATTCTTGCATTTTTGTCAGCGCTTTTTTCTTTGACGACTCTATATCAGTCTTTATTGTATTGACAATTCTGTCGCGTTCATCCTTCATCTTTTGCCTAACAGTACTGAACATTCTTTCCATCATTTCGTTCTTGGAGTCGCCATTAGCCACTAGAATTTACCTGCTCGAAACATATTTCTTCCTATTTTTATACCTTTTTGTCTTAATATTTTCCCTTCTGTAGTCGTCTGCGAGCCATTCTTCGCGGATATACTGGTCAATCTGAGCCTGCCTCGTCTCTGTATCCATCTAATATGCTAATAAAGGAGTCTCGATAATAAAGAAAAGAGTCGATCTGGTACTGATATGCAAGATAGAATATATCAAAGGAAAAGACAGCTTGTAGAAAAATTCATTAAAAAACATGGGAAAAGAGTAGATCATTCTTTAATTCTAAACGAAGTAAATGTAGATTACGACACTCTCATGAGGATACTCTCTGACTTACGTAACGAGGGCCATATGAGATAGAAACTATTCTTGGCTTCCCCCAAGATATCGTTGGCCCAGATAAAGGAAAGAGAGTGGCTTGCCAGACGAACTGCCTGTCACTGACATTGGAGATGACGCAGATGGCTTAGGAGAGCTTACTGCAGAGGAATTCCGAACAACAAAATGAACGCCCCAATAGAATAGCTGAGTTAAAGAAAGAACTTGTCCGTGGCCATCAAATATCAGAAAAGCATTAGATAATTAACGCAATGTTTAGTGTATAAGCGGTGAGTCCTGAATTTCGGCATATTGTACAGGATATGCTAAGAAATATCTACCCTTCTCCTAAGGTCGTGGTAACAGTTTTTTCTCTGCCAATTGTCACAAACCTTTCATTTAATTTTTCCCTCAGAATATCAGATCTTGAGATTACTCCAATAAGTCTACCATCTTCTTCTACGACAGGAATCATCTCAATTCCTTTCTTATCCATTATATCAATTACTTTTTCGACTGCCGTATCTTGTGTAACTACGGATGGGTTAGGAGTCATTAGGTCTCTTACTAAAATACTGTCAATGCTCTTTCCGTTCCTTAATTCTCTGAGGATGTCAATTGCAGTTATTATGCCAATTACAGAACCATTATCATTAATTATAGGGACACCGTTAAATGCACCTAATACTAGTCTAGTAGCAATTTCGATAACTGTGGCATTATCTTTTGCTGCTACGATATCTATGGACATAACATCTAAGGCATTCATTTCTATAGAGCAAGTAAATATCATTATTAAAGGTAGTTAAACAAGCAGTGAAGTGTGATTACTGAATTTCCATAGCTGATACTAATAAGTATGCTCTTTGGCCATATGTTCTCATCATTTGTAAATTGTTTGCAATACTTGATCAATCATAAAATTCCCGGGATAAAATATTAGTGACAAGACCTTTTGGGTGTGTGAAGATCACCTCATAAATATGATTCTTCATATGGACATGACTCTTAACTATTATTTATAGTGCAAAAGATATTTCCAAAAATACAGACATTAAAATTCCGGAAATAATGTCATTTTATTATGTGCCACTTTGCATAAGTTCGACTCCAACTAAAAGAAGTTTATGTCCGTATACATAGCTCATTATAACTGGTATCATATACAGTTCGTAGATCAGAATTGATGTTATTAGGCTAACTGCTATATCGTATTGTGTTTGAATTAGAGGGATGGTAAAAATTGGTATTCAAGCAGCTCATGAACAGGTAAGTCCCACTGATTTATTAAATGATGTTGTTGTGATGGATATAAATGGCATAGAACGATGCTGGTCAAGTGACCATTACATGCCATGGTGGCATACCGCGGCCTCCGGTGCAGCGGCCTGGCCATGGATGGGCGCCGCTCTAGCCAAGACACACAAAATAGTAATCGGTACTGGGGTTACAGCTCCCATACTTAGGTATAATCCAGCTGTTGTTGCTCAAGTCTTTGCGACTCTTGGATATATGTTTCCTAATAGAGTATTTTTGGGGATCGGCCTAGGAGAATCTCTTAATGAAGTTACTTCTGGTAATAAATGGCCTCCTGCTCAAGAGAGGTTTCGTCGAACAAGGGAAGCAATAACAATAATTAGAAAACTATGGACAGAAGAATGGGTGACATTCAAAGGCGAATACTACTGGGTAAAAGATTCCAATCTATATACTAAGCCACGAAAACCAATCCCTTTGTATATTGCAGCCCTTGGATCTCAAACTGCTCGATTAGCAGGAGAGAAAGGAGATGGATTTGTAACAAATGAACTCGATGAGGGATCAATAAAAAATAAATTGTTTCCGGCTGCGAGAGAGGGTACAAAAGAGTCTGGAAAAGATTTTGATACCTTAGAGAAAATTCTATTTATCCCAGCTTCATACGATGAAGACAAAGAAAAGGCAATACGATCAATAAGATTTTGGAGAGGTGCAATGATAAAAGCATTCTACGATGTTGATGTACATGATCCACGTAAGATTGAAGAAAATGCTCAAGTAATAGGTGACGATACCTTAGAAAGGATGCTATTAGTAATCACAAATGCAGAGGAAGGAATTAGGAAACTTGAGAAATATGTAGACATAGGGTTTACAGAAATCGTACTTACAAATTCAAGCCCAGACAGAGAGAAGTTAGTAAAATTAGTGGCTGAAGAGATATCACCCGCCCTTAGATAGTAGTACCACAGCAGGAACATAAACATGACATTGTCTTGTATAAGACCAGATGATAGCTTTGAGCCTACAATAAATCATGTTGACTAACTATTACAGAATGGACTCCTCTCAAGGTCTAAGAGATGAGATGAAAACACGAAAGTAATCTTCGAATTAGTCAGAATATGTTGTACTACTTGTAACCTATTGTAGAGAAGCAGTTAATGAATGAATGAAGTAGCAAGAAAATTGCCATTAAAAACATGACAGATAGAATTGTGATGGATTTTTGTGCCGTCAATGGTAACAAAATAGGAGATAAAGATAGGCTAAAAAAATCCGGCTACAAGTTTGTCAGGACAGCCAGTCCTCAATAGCATTTAAACTAACCCTGTAGTTATGTAGATGTCACAATAATAGAAACATATGTTAGAAGAGTTAGCTTTTTCAGATGAAGATGGTCACAGAATTCAAGAGTTACATGAAAAGAACGACTGAAAAAGATTATTTCAAAAATAACTAATGAACGAATCAATGAATCAGATATTAAATAGAAAGATTAATCTTTTACATGATAAAGCTGAACCGTACTCCTATTACACAACCAGCACCAAATAGTCTTGCTGCAGCCGTGATTGCTAGTAAACCTTCCAGTATTGATCTCAGACATTCTTGTCAGAAATCATAACTCCTTGCAATAATAGGAATAGATAATATATTTTTTAGATTTTACCTTGTTCTATCCGGCCTTTCTTACCTCAAGTAAATTTACCCATATAACCACCAGCCTATATATGATATGGAGTTGGTATCGTTTATTACAAGAAATTAAAGAAGAACTTCTTCTATACTTCTCCTGGGGCTAGGTTCTGTCTCATGCCTATTATATCCTATTCCAAGTAATATCTGAGGAACACCATCATCCTTTCCTATTACATCGAGTAGTTTAGGCCTCAGATCTGGGACTTGTATAGGTTGATTTAGAAAACAACAAGAAACATTTTCAAAACTAGCCAGCAACAAAATATTTGTTAATGCAATACCTGTATTTATCCAATCTATGGGCCCATCTGAATATGTACCTAAAATTGCAAGGGCCGATGATGTTGCAGCAAGCCAATAGTCATTTTCTTTCCTCTTTTTGCCGATTTGAAG
>JALZGI010000008.1 GCA_030861105.1 Thermoproteota archaeon | reverse complement strand
TAGTTATTCCTTATCCACCATTTGGACTGGTTACAATTACGATTTTAGTTGTAGCATCATATTTGATGTTGATAGGAATCTATAATTCAGCAACACTTGTGTCAGCAAATAATGAATTGCGTAGAACTATTCATAGGCATGCATTAGAATCAAAATTGTTAGGTGCAATAGGGCATGCTGAAATGGAAAAGGAAATTCAGAAAACCGTAAAAGAAGTCAGTAGAGATACGTATCAGTTAGAGAAAGAACTTGAAGAACCAGTAGAATTAGATGAATTGGAACTAGAGAAATATATTGAATTTGTAGTAAATGAAGTAAGAAAGGGAAGTAAGCATTAATCACTCCCACAATTGATTTCTGATTATTTATTCTAATTCTGACTTTACTCTTTTAACTAACTGATCTATTGTAACAGGCTTTTTAATAAAACATCCTATATCTCTGGTAGGATAGAGTTCTCTTAATACTTCAATGTTTGCTTCTCCTGCAGTAATAAAACATATCTTAACATTGGAATCTAATTCTAAAATCCGTCTAGAAAGATCAATGCCATTCATTTTGGGCATATTAATATCGACAAGCAGGAGATCGTAAAAGTTTGGTCTAAATTCAGATAATGCATCTAAAGGATCATTATATGAATATACTTCAAAGCCTTCGTCTTGTAAACCCAAACTGAAGATTGCAGTCATATCAGGATCATCATCGACAATTAAAATAACTTTGGAAAGCTTTTTCTCTTCTACAGTAGTCATATTCTCAGACTCAGACTCAGTCTGTAATCCAGCAGGCTTACTGAGAGAAGTATGTTCATACTTGTCGTTGTTGTTATTTTTAATTATTTTATCTTCATGTATTCCTTCAATTATAAGACATAGAGGTCTTCTCACAGCTAATTCACCATAATCTCATTTACTTTTTTCACTAAATCATCTATTCTTATTGGTTTTCTAATAAAACTGACACTAATAGAAGATGGAAATCTCCTACCAAACTCTTCAGTATATCCCTCCCCAAACGCCGTCAAAAAGCAGGCTTTAGCTTTACTATCTATTTTTCGTATTTCTTCAAATAGCTCAAAGCCATTCATATCTGGCATTTTTATATCAAGAATTAAAAGATCATATTTCTTACGACCTGACTTGAGCTTGGAAAGAGCCAATAGGGGATCAGTAAATGCATCTACTTCAAATCCCCCATCTTCCAAACCCATGGAGAATATTGAAGTATTATCGGGTTCGTCATCCACAACTAATACTTTTTTCTTCTTTTCCTTGTCCACTTTTGACTACCTGCCATCCCTTTTAGAATTGATGATTTCCTTCCTACTGCCTAATGGCAATGTAAAAGTAAACGTAGCTCCCTTCCCTTCAGGATTATTTTCAGCCCACATTCTGCCACCATGGGCTTCAACAATACTTTTGGAAATATACAGACCTAAACCGGTACCAGAAAAAGATCTAGTAGCAAACTTGGTAAATAGCCTTGGTTGTATTTCACGATTAATTCCTTCGCCTGTATCCTTTATTCTGACAATAACTTCCTGCTCACTAACATCTTTTTTCCTTTCTGTCTCTGCAGAGACAGATATGACTCCTTCCGTCTTCTTTGATGTGAACTTGATGGCGTTGTCCAATAGATTGGAAACAACCTGAGTTATCCTGTCTTTATCTGCGTTTATTGGTAAAGGGTCATCCGTATCCTGTTTGAAATTATATAACAGTTTTACATTTAGATTTTCCTTTTCGATATGGCCTATATAGTCTTGTATTACACTTGTAATCAGCTCACCTAGGTTGAATTGCTCTTTATGTAAATGTAATGTATTGCTGTCTATTCTTGTTACATCTAATATATCATTTGTTAATCTTTGAAGTCTAATGGCATTTCTGGACATTGCCTGGATCATATCTTCTCTTTTTTCTGTATGTTTCTGCATTAGGTCAGCATATCCTATAATAGCCTGGGTAGGAGTCTTCATTTCATGGCTTGCAATATTGATAAATTCCTTTTGCATTTTATCATGCGCTTTCAGTTGTTCATACAAATCAACTTGTTTCCATAAACTCTTGAAGATTGAAACGTAGGACATAACAGTCGGTTTACTATTTGAAATGGTAGCTGATCCTACAGCTTCTATGAAATTCTCCTTTGTATCATCTGTTTTTTCAAAGACTAGAGATTCTTTTTTGTCAACTGCCACAATAGTAACTGTACTTACTGCAGTTTCCTCAGACGAAATATTGATGCTTCGTAGATCAAAATTAAAATCCTTCTTTCGATCTCCCTCTTGATAGGATAAAACCTCCATATTTTTCAGTAAATCGTCAATAGCATCATTAGTTGGAGTTAGAATTTTAACATTCACACTACGCTCTTTTGCTGCATGCATTAAGAGTTGTATTATTCCAATACGATGTTCACGGAGAAAAGCATTAACTGTAGGAAGTATAAGTAAAACTTCATGCTGAGCCGATTTTACCAAATCAGTAAACAATTTTTGTATGGCTTGTGGGTCTTGAATTACATGAGTCTTTTCTAATTCAATTCCCTTTTCAATTTCATTTATTCTTGTCTCAGCCGGTATAGCCCTATTCCAAAAACTTTCAAATACATACCTTTGTTGTTCTACAATATCCTTGACATTACTATAAATGATCTGAGGTATTGGCTGCGCTTCTCTCAAAGCTGCTGCTGTAGCAAGATATTCTGTTTCACTAACAGAAAAATTGGTTTTGATATCATCTAAATGGCGAATCTCGTAACCTAACTTCAAGAGCTCCTTACAATAACGGATATTTTCCTTAGTTATGTCCGTAACTTGCCTTACTTTAACGCCCCTGTTTTTAATGTCTATCAATAGTTTGTTGTACATGTCAACTTCAAAGACCAAGGATGGAGATTTACTGTCACCACAAGAGTCTATCCTTTTGGCTTTTGACAAGAACTCTAATAATGAACCCAGTACATTTTCTGTACCATATAATATCTCAGTCTTTTCACGTATAGCAGATGTAGGAGGCTGCGAAGAGGAATGCTTCAACTATTAGAATTATTTACAGGTCGTATATAAAAGGGGTAACTAAATCATAATAATTGTTAATCATAAGGTCTTCTTATAAATCATAAGTCATTTTGTGAATATTATACAGGCAATTTCATCAATGCATGTTGATGAGATAGATAGTGATATACAAAGGCTTAAGCAAATTGATGTAAACCAATTAATTTTTGGTCTTTTACCCGATATTCAAGGTAATATGGATAAAGTAATGGATAGTGCAAAAGAGCTTTCTAAATTCGTCAAGCAGACTTCTGGATTAATCTCCGGCCAGCCAATGATTAATGTCTTAGGCCTGCGATGCATTGTCTTATTTTGTTTCAGAGAGAAAGTATTGTCCGCTCATAGCTATGAGTGTAAATTTCTATAACATTACCAAACGGATCCTCACAAAATGCTATTTTGTATCCCTTACTTGGAGGGATATCCCATATTTTGCTCCGTTGTTTTCCTCCATTTTCTGAAATTTTTCTACATAACTCTTCAATGTTAGGATCAGTAATACAGATGTGGATAAATCCTGATTTCCAATATTCAAAGTTGTCATTTATTCTCCTTTCTGCCTTTGGATCTAAATACTCAAATATTTCAATACCTACTTGGTTACCTGAACTAAGCCAGACCGTTCTCATTTTCTTAAAGTTTGGACCATGGATATCCTTGACAACCACTCCTAGTGAGGAATCATCAGCTTCAAATTCAACAGGTCCATTTATTACAGTAAAGCCAAGTACTTCCTGATACCACCTTACTGCTTTATCAAGGTCAGTTACACTTATTGCAAATGTGATTTATGGCTTTAGGATATATGATAGATTGTGATGATGGTGATGATGGTGATGATGGTGATGATGGTGATGATGGTGTTGTTGTTGTTGTTGTTGTTGTTTTATCCATTCTTATTGTGTCCATTTAATCAGTTCTTAATATCTTGATATTGTATATATTGACTTAGGATTATATTCAAATAAACCATATTATTCGTTATCCACTTCTAGCGACTAATGCACACAAAAGATTTTCCTGTAGTAACGGCGGCCATTATAACACTTAATGCTGTAATTTTCGCCCTAGCAATGCTATCAGGAGAGCAAATACAAATTATCCAAGGGGCCATTGTGGCTTCATCTGCTTACAATTATATCCAGAAATTGGAAGGAAAACCCACCATTAGAACTGATTGGAATCTGACAAAAAGTAAATATGGGTTAGGCTATTGGTAAAGGCAACAGCAATTATTTACGAAGGTCGCATCAGATCTGCTCAAGGTAACACTAAGTAAATCGTAATTTCAAAGCTTAGGAAACTCATACATGAAGAACTAGAAGAGGACAATATTAGCACTTATGCTAGTAAAAGCAGGAATATCATAGAGGAAGAGGAACACGACAGCAATCAAGGTAGTAATGATATTCCTTTTGAGCTGGCCCTACCTTTCGCACTAAGAATTCTGTATCTGTTTATCTACTACCTGTCGGCATATTGTAGATAACAGGACACTCAAGAAAGCATGGTTAGGAATGCAGCTATTTCAAGAGTTTTACGCCAAATCGCATATCTTATCGAATTGGAAGAGGGAGCAGCGCAGGACAATAATGACCATAGTTATAAAAATAAACCAAATACAGTTTTTAAAATAAGAGCGTATAGAAGAACAGCTGATGTCATTGAGAATTTATCTTCAAATGTACAAGAAATATACGATAAGTGGAAATTAAAGGGCTTAATTGAAATTCCGTCTGTAGGCAAAGCAATTGCTTTAAAAATGGAGGAGTTACTAACCACAGGAAAGATTGGGTATTTTGAAGAGCTAAAGAAAAAAACATCAATAAATGTTGATGAGTTTTATCATTTAGAAGGAATAGGTATTGGACCAAGAACAGTTAAAGTCCTTCATGATAGATTAGGAATCAGAAATTTATCAGAACTTGAGAAGGCGGCAGCCGAGGGAAAGATCCATAGCGTTCCTGGTTTTTCATATAAAAAAGAAGAATCTATTTTAAAGAAAATTCAATCCTTAAAGAAGGGTAGTGGAAGGTACCTTTTAGGCGATATCTATCCTCTTGTGAAGCAAATAGAGGATCGCCTCTCAAACCTCAAGGGAGTAAAGAAGGCAATAGCTGTAGGTTCATTTAGAAGGATGAAAGAAACAGTAGGGGACATTGATTATTTGGTATTATCTGATGCTCCTGAGATTGTCATGGATTATTTTGCTTCCATGCCTGAAGTTGACGAAGTAATTGGTAAAGGCCCTAGTAAAACATTTGTTAGACTAAATAATGGAATGGATGCAGATTTGTTAGTTGTCCCAAAAGAAAGCTTTGGTTCAGCTTTGCAATATTTTACAGGGAGTAAAGAACACGGTGTAGCACTAAGGAAAATAGCTATTTCAAAGGGTCTGCGACTTAACGAATGGGGAGTATATGATAAGAATAACAGAATGGTAGCAGGTTCGACGGAGGAAGGGGTTTATAATAGATTAGGATTGGACTGGATTCCTCCAGAGATAAGGGAAAATAGTGGAGAGATTGAGCTTGCAAAAAAAGAGAAAGAAAAAGGCGGCAACAAGCTGAAACTGACAGATCTTATAGATTACAATGATTTGAAGGGTGACCTACATGTACACAGCAATGATACTGACGGAGTGATGTCCATACAGGATATTGCATTAGCAGCAAATGAAAAATTTGGACTTGAGTATATTGCAATAACAGACCACACAAAAAGTCTAGCACTTGCCCATGGTCTTGATGAAAAATATTTGTTGGATCAAGCAAATAAGATTTCAGAATTAAACTATAAGCTGAAAAATCATTTTGAATATAATAATAAAAAGGACAGCAGTGACGGTAGCAGTAATAGAAGCAGTGCTAATAATTTTCGAATCCTTTCTGGAGCTGAGGTAAATATTATGAAGGATGGCTCACTTGACATCCCAAACAATATCCTAGACAAACTGGATGTAGTGGGAGCTGCAATTCATTCTAATTTTGCACAGCCAGTTGAAGTTCAAACTGATAGACTAATAAAGGCGGCTCAAAATCCAAGTGTAGATATTATATTTCATCCTACTGGAAGAATCATTAATAAAAGAGAAGGATATCCCGTGAATTTAGAGAAGGTAATTAGTGTGGCAAAAGATACCGATACAATTTTAGAAGTTGATGCTCATTACAATCGTCTTGATCTAAAAGATGATTATGTTCGAATGGCAGTTCAAAGTGGTGTCAAACTTGTCATTGATTCAGATGCGCATCATTATATGCATTTTGCATTCTTGGTATTTGGTATAGGCCAAGCTAGAAGAGGCTGGGCGAAGAAGTCAGATATACTCAATACCCTGTCTGTTGAGAAAATGTTGAATAGTTTGAAATAAACAATTAATAGGCAAGAGCTTTTTCTGAATATTTATTGATCAATGCAAGAAGCTACTTGCTACTATTTCGCAAGGATAAAATTTGGAAGAACTAGAAGAAAATATTAGTGATGCTATCCAATTAGTATTAGATATCCAAGAAGATAGATTTGATAACATTATTAACTTCCAAAGAAATTGAAAGAAAAAGAATACTAGTTTTGAAGTTTAAAGAGGATACTATAAATCATATAGAGATACAAGAATTGATTGCCATCTTGGAAAAGGAGAAACAAATAGTGGAGGAAGATGGAGGAGATAGTCTGCTAGCATTTGCGATATCATCTCTAATCTCATATTTCTGAATATCCAAAAGTCAGTCAGAAATAAAAGAAGGGCAACGTTAGATAATAGCAGGATTTCTGAAAACTATGTTCACTATAGATGTACCAAGTCTTATCCTATCAGTTATCGTGGCAACTGCTACTGATAATGTGCATAGTGAGTCCAACCAACTGGTTCTGAAAATAATGTGATCATTTACACTCAATGAATCATAGCCAAGAGATTCTGCCTTTCTTGCAATTGAAATTATTTGTTCTCTTGAATAGGGCCCTTTCCTTTCCCGTACTCCTTACCTATTATCATTACTACTACTGCTGCTACTACTATTACCACCAAATCCCATGACGGGTAAATGAACTCCAAATACTAGCTGTTTATCAAATCAAGGACACGTAAACAATGTATCATAAAAAGAGTTATTAATTGCAGGGTAAAGGCAATCACACACATAAAGATAATGAATTATCAGAACAATGGCTCTTGGGATGCACGTACATATGATCAAGTTTCATATTTAGTTCAATATAAATGGGGTCAACAGGTGCTTGAGTGGCGAAAATGGCATGGAGACGAAATTGTTATGGATGCAGGTTGCGGGTCAGGCTTACTCACAAAACAATTAGCCAGAAAAGTTCCAAGAGGGAAGGTCTATGCTGTTGATATTGATTCTAATATGATAAAACAGGCTAAAAACAATCTTCAATTGTTTGATAACGTTGAAATCATACAATCTAGTTTCACCGATATAAGACTTCCACAAAAGCTGGATGTCATTTTCTCTAATTCTGCTCTTCATTGGGTACAAGACCAGAGGAACGCGTTTCAAACTTTTTGGGAAATGCTAAAACCGATGAATAGTACTAATAAAGACACTATTATCAGCGGTAACAATGTTGG
>JALZGI010000007.1 GCA_030861105.1 Thermoproteota archaeon | reverse complement strand
CTTGGGTGCTGCCTCGGCAAATTTCTCCTCGATAATATGCGACGACCAACCTGCAATCCTTGATATTGCAAATATTGGAGTGTTAAGATCAATAGGTATGTCCATATCGTGATATAACGCAGCGCTGTACAGGTCCACGTTTGGATATATTGCCTGTCTTCTCACATCCATCATGTACTGCTGAGTGGCTCTCTCGACTTTTTCAGTAATTTCAAACCATGGGGTTTTTTTCTCCCGAGAAAGAATCCTAGAGAGCCTTGAAAGAACCTCCGAACGAGGATCAGTAGTCTTGTATACCGCATGTCCCATCCCCATTATCCTTCCTCCTGTATCAAGTCGCTTTCTTACCCAACCATCTGCATTGGAAGGATCATTGATGTCTAGCAACATTTTCATCACCTGGACGTTGGCACCTCCGTGCAGTTCGCCGGACAGAGCGCCTATCGCCCCACCAATACAAGAATACATGTGGGCCCTCGTGGAGGCTATCTCTCTTGCTGCAAACGTAGAGGCGTTAAAGCTGTGTTCAGCATGCAGTATAAGACATATATCAAAAATCTTTGCCTCTTTTGGAGTTGGCTCGGCTCCCTTCAACATGTACAGGAAATTCCAAGCATGGTTGCCATCAGAGATTGGCAGCACTGTTTTTTTGTTGTTCCTAATTCTCTCCCACGCCGCTACAATAGTTGGAATCTTTGATATCAGGTTAATCGCGCGGTTAATATTAGCTTCCTTCATATCGTCATCAAGCTCTTCGTCATAATCTGCTAACTCACAAACAGTTGACTGAAGTACATCCATAGGTCTTGCTGTTCGCCGACGGTTTTTCATGCGTTCTACCACTTCCTGGGGTAAACTTCTTGCTTCTTTCAGTCGTTGAGAAAAATCAGACAACTGACCATTTCGTGGAAGTTCGCCTAGGAGTAAAAGGTAAGCAGTCTCTTCAAAGGTCGAATGATTAACCAGGTCAAGGATATCATAACCGCGATAAATTAGCTTCCCATTGTTGCCATCAATTGAACATATTTTTGTATCTGCTACCTCGATATTCCTTAGCCCGATGTTCCTGGCGTCCATCTAGAACAATAGATGCGCAAATACTAAATATATAAATTGACGTCCATGCTGGCTGTGTTCTGCACACTCCTCATGGGGTAGGTGGAGCAACTGCCAGTTTGACTCGATAGTCTCGACTGACGTGATGATTGCCCTTAAAGCTCAATATAAGGTAAGCTCTTTAGAAGTCGAACCCAGAACCTTCCTATCCTTTCTATCATCGTCATATCGAGCTCATGATAGTATGCCAGTCCTCTAACGAAGAGATTGTCTGTGCATTCAAATACCAGCAGAGAAGAAGTACTCCTATGGCCGCCGTTGGAAAACCAAACAAATTCTTTGAGTCACCTGCTGGTACACCCCATTACAGGTTACTTAATAGCTAGCAAGTCTTCGCGCAAATTGTTCTTTGTAATTGTAAGGAGATCGATTCCGTCTCCGCTTGAAGAATCTCGTTGTATGGAAGATCTCATAGCTTTGACTACAAGATTTTTGGCCTTTTCATCGTTCATTCCTGGGTTATATTCTGCATCCAATACCCCTAGTGCCATCTCAGCCCCAGAGCCAACCGCAGCATAATCGTCAGGAAGAACTGAACCTAGGGGATCCAAAGTATAAATCTGTGGCCTGTATTCAATTCCACCTATTACAACTTGTGTTAGAAGTGGAAAATATCGCCTTTCGAACATTATCACCGACATTAACTTTGCAATGGAGTTGGTGGCAACTGCCCTTTTGATTTCGAGCCGCCTAATCTTTGCAAGGGCTGAAACCTGCCGCACTAAGACTTGCATATCTGCAATCATTCCTGCACATGCTGCTCCTACATATTCGGTTATTGGAAATACCTTCTTTGTATTCTTATTCACAACAAAGTTTCCATAGGACACCCTTTTTTCGGCAGCGAGAATTATACCATCACTATAGGAAATGCCTATTGCGGTAGCTCCCGGAAAAAATTGAAACGCCATATTTTGTATATGTCTAAACCAATCTCATTTAGTCTTTTCGAATAAGGAATATATTAAAAAAGCGGATCCCAGTTGCGACAAGGATTATACCACAGCTTTCACGGAGGCACTAAATTAGTTTCTGATGAAATACTATAAGTCTCCTGTTGTTATAAGGAACGCAAGAAATAACGGGGCCGAGCGCTCAACTTGTTCCTGCTAAGCCTTATTTTTATTCGAGGTGTTATCGTGAATTCTTATGGCCTCGGCCACTAACCTATTCTGAAGCTCTAGCGCGTTTTTTCCTTCAGGATGTTTAGAGCTCGCAATAGCTTCGGCCACAATTCCTATGATATGCCTCAATAGGAACTCATCGCCTCTTCTCGCTTCTGCTGTATATGTTGAGTTGGCCTTGTTGACAAATACAACGTTTTCATTGGTAAAACTGTACCTTGAGTCGGACTCGTCTTCATAAGGAATAACTTTATAACCTATCCTTTTTAGTGCGAATGTTTTCTTTAGTATGGGGCGCTTGATTCTACGGATTGTCGCTGTTGACAGCGGCAGTTCACCCGCGGTTGACTCGGCTGGAACCTGACCAAAACGAGCGGCGCCTTGGCTCCCGGTATAAGTCAGAGTTAGGTCCCTACCGCCTGAGTTGTCAAATCGAGTAGCGCCTGCTTCTGAGGCTACAGGTTGCTCCTTTTGTGGATTCTCAGGGAAAGATGGGCTTTCCTGATCCGCATTGGTCATAGATCTGCCGCTAGACAATGGACCTCCTGGCAGCGCTCGCTCGTGAAATTTTGGTAAACTATCGTCAGATTGATCTATCTTTCTGGTCGAATGTTGTTGTTGTATTTCAACAGTCTCGTAGCCCTCCACTTCCTCTGTTTCAATATTCTCAACTATTGCCTGACCAAGAACCTTGTCAATCTCTTTATAGATTCTTGATTCCTCTCTTGTTATTAGGACATCTTCGTATTCGCTCAGACTCGGAATCACTGTGTTACCTACGAAAGATTGCATGCTCTTGTAAAATTTGGCGTATTCCTCATCTTCAATGATTGCTGATTTATCAGCAAATCTGGAGGTCAGAGAATCACATCTAACAAAACCAGTTACTCTCTTTAGCCTATTGTCAAATCCAAAAGTACCTCTTGTTACTACATGGTTTCCTACCATTATAGCAATCCCATTTTCATCCTCCGAAAGTGGCCTCCTTGCTATTACTACTTCCCCCACGATCTTTCCGTTGTCTAAGTTTACAGGTATTTTATGACCCTGTATATCGGGAGCCCGAATCTCCTCAGCCCCGGTGAAATCCCACTCCTTGAAAATGTCAGAAGTCTTAACAAATACCCGAAAAAGCGGTAGTCTTAATATTGCTAACTTTCGGATTTCCTTAGTCAATTTTGAGAGGTCAACTGGTTGCTTTGGTCCAACTAGGGACAACTCGGATCCGTTCCTATTAAGAGCGGGATCGGAGATCTCTGCAAGAGAAGTGTAACCGGCAGACAGGTTGTCAAGGACCGATGCATCTAAAAGGATTGTTTTATGAAAAGAGTCCCGGCGGGTTCGTATTTTCATACTGTCAAAGGATGTCAGAAATGACAATCTGCCAGTACCATATCTACCCGTTCTAATTCTGCGAAGTCTGGGAGAAATTGAGTCGTATCGTTTGTGAGGAGACCCAAGGAGCAAAAACTTCTCCATTCCTTCGGCATCCATTCCCGCATTGTCCTCTATTAGAACAGAACCATTTCCAAGAAGAGTAATGAGCACGGTCGTAGCATCCTCATCGAATGCATTCTCAACTAACTCCTTAACAATTTCATAGGGGGAGACCCATGTCTTGGTAGCGAACTCCCTAAAGAACGAGGGGTGTACTTTTAGCTCGACGGTCATCTGTCGATTGAAGATTGTAGCGTCCCCTTTATTTGTTACGTATGAAAAGTACTTTGACTAGGTGGTCATAGAACTTGCACGGCCCTTTATTTGTTGTGCTGAGAATGGAGACAAAAGGGGAATAACCCTCACTTATTAAATTCATCCGAATAAGCTCACCTAGATTCTAAAAAGTTCTACTCTTTTCCTGATCAAGACATCGTTTACTATTCGTTTTAATCTATCAACATCAATTTGGTGGTATAATCCTTTGGCATCTGACAGTTTCTTGAGAGCCCGCCCAAAGATAGAAATACAAACATCCTCTTCGTTTTTTTGATAATGTACTAAACCAGCGCATACTAAGATGATACCACCTACCAGATCCTTCTCTGTGCCTTCGGACTGCTTCCACACTGACTCCAGAATTTCGTGCGCGATCCAGAACTTCTCCTCATTAAAAAAAGTAACAGCCTCTCGTAGTGCCTCCTTTTTATCTCTCTTTTTTTCTACTACTTGATAGGAACCAGCGTAAGTTCCGATTTCTTTAAAAAGATCGATCAAGTTAGATGTTCCTCTGTTGGAGGGTAAAGTTAGATCATACTCAATGTGACGGCTAGCCACCCTGACATCTCTCACTATTATATCATGGTGGGACGCAATGATTTTAGCCATATTTCTTAGCTGCAGGGTGTCGCCTGGGGTGCTTGATCGGTTATTCAGAATTAGAATGAACCTCGTTGACATTGATGTGCCTAATGGCGAGCAGGGACATAAACCCTGTTCTCCCCACAATTATAGCTTAGGCTCGTGAGTCCGGTCTGTTCCGTTTTTGAGAGAGTATTATTCGAAAGCACCCGTCAGAGCATGGATGTTCGTGGGCAATAGGCTCCTGCATGCAATACTACTACCTTGAGATAAAGCCAATGTCGGATTCAATGGACGTAAGTATCCAACTTAGTCGCTCTCCCACAAAGAAAGAATGGTTGCTCTCGACCGACCTACTTATTTTTGTCTGAATTGAGTGAACACATAAGCGGTGTCGATCTCCTGATCGTTAGTCCATAGTGTTGGCAGG